>NZ_JBHTLQ010000022.1:0-60897 GCF_042679085.1 Phenylobacterium conjunctum
TCGCGCCCCCGGCCGCCGCCCCGGCCGCGGCGCCCGCGCCCGCGCCGGCCGAAGCGGAGATCCCGCATTGAGCCTGTCGGCCGCGCGCCCGCTTGATCCCTGGCGCTGGCTGGGCCTGACGACGCTTCAGGTCATGGCGCTGACCATCCTGTTCGGCGCGCCCTTGCGGTTCTGGGGCCTGCCCCTGCCGGAGCCCGTGTTCGCCATGGTGCCGGCCTTCGCCTGGGCGGTGATCCGCCCATCGATGATCGCCCCCTTCGCCCTGTTGGCGCTGGGCCTGTTCATGGATCTGCTCTGGGGATCGCCGCTGGGCCTGTGGGCCCTGTCGCTGCTGGTGGCCTATGGGGCGGTGCTGTCGGGCCGCAACATGCTGGTCGGCCAGAGCCGGCCGATGATGTGGGCCTGGTTCGCCGCCGCCTGCGCCGTGGCCGAACTGGCCGGTTTCCTGTTCACGCGGCTCGACGCGCGGGCGTCGCCCAGCCTGATCGGGCTGTTCTGGCAATTCCTCGCCACAATCCTGCTCTATCCGTTCGCGCACCGACTGATTGACCGGTTCGAGGACGCCGATGTCCGGTTCCGATAGGGGGCCCGCTGGAGCGGAGCGATGAGCGAGCCCTCAATCTTCTTCACCGAGGTCAACGAGCGCCAGGGGGTGTTCCACCGGCGCGCCTTCCTGCTGGGCGGCCTGGCCGGGACGGGGCTGCTGGCCCTGGGCGGGCGGCTGGCGCACCTGCAGATCGTCGAGGCCCAGCGCTATGAGAAGCTGTCGGCCTCCAACCAGTTCAATTTCCGCCTGGTGCCGCCGCCCCGCGGCCTGATCGTCGACCGCAACGGCGTCGTGCTGGCGACCAACCGGCCCAATTTCCGGCTGTTGGTCGCGCGGGAAGAGCACAACGATCCCAAGGCGCTGCTGACCAGCCTGGCGCAGTTCGTGCCCCTGGATGACGCGCGGCAGAAGCGCCTCTTGGTGGACATCAAGCGGGCGCCTCGCCAGACGCCGGTGGCGGTGATGGAGGACATGACCTGGGAGCAGTTCTCGGCGATCAATGTCCGCGCGCCGGAACTTCCCGGCGTCACCGCCGACATGGGCGAAGTGCGGGTCTATCCGCACGGCGGCGCCTTTGCGCACGTCATCGGCTATGTGGCCAAGGTCAATCGCGAGGACATGACGCCCACGGGGCCGAACTCCGAGCCGATCATGCTGCACCCCGGTTTCCGGATCGGGCGCCAAGGGGTCGAGAAGGCCTTTGACCTGGACCTGCGCGGCCGGCCCGGCGCGCGCAAGATCGAGGTGGACGCCAACGGCCGCGAGGTGCGCCAGGACTCGCAGGGCGACATCCCGGCGACGCCTGGCCAGGAAATCCAGCTGACCCTGGACGCCGACATCCAGGCCCGAGCCCTGGACGTGATGGGCGAGGAGAGCGGCGCCATCGTGGTGATGGACTGCCGAACCGGCGACTTGCTCTGCATGGTCTCGGCGCCCAGCTTCGACGCCAACCGGTTCGTGAAGGGCGTCGCCCCGGCCGACTACAAGGCGCTGTCGGAATACGAGCGCAAGCCGTTGCTGAACAAGGTGTTCGGCGGCACCTATCCGCCCGGCTCGACCTTCAAGCCGACGGTGGCGCTGGCGGCGCTGGAGAGCGGCGTTGATCCCGAACAGCGGGTGCTGTGCACGGGCGCCTGGCGGTTCGGCGGCCGGACCTGGCGCTGCTGGGAGAAGGGCGGCCACGGCTCCCAGAACATGCACGACGCCATCAAGAACTCGTGCGACATCTATTTCTACCAGACCGCGCTGCGGATCGGTCCCGACCCCATCGCCAAGGCGGCCAACGCGCTTGGCTTCGGCCAGACCTTCGACATCGGCCTGCCGGGCCAGAAGAAGGGGGTCGTGGGCTCGCGGGCGTGGAAGCGCAAGGCGGTGAAGCGCGAGCCGGTCTGGCAGCCGGGGGACTCGGTCAGCTACGGCATCGGCCAGGGCTATGTGGCGGTGAACGCCCTGCAGCTGGCGGTGATGACCGCGCGCCTGGCCAACGGCAAGAAGGCGCTCAATCCACGGCTCATTAAGTCGGTGGGCGGGCGCGAGCTGAAGCGGGGCAATGCGGTCTCCGACCTGCCGTTCCAGCAGCCACACCTGGACTATGTGCGCGGCGGCATGATCGCCGTGGCCAACGACGTGCGCGGCACCGCCTATCGGCAGAGCCAGCTGGGCCTGGGCGACGTGATGATGGCCGGCAAGACCGGCACGGCCCAGGTGCGCAGCTACGACAACCTGACCTCGCGCAACAGCGCCGCCTATCAGTGGAAACTCAAGGACCACAACCTGTTCGTGGCCTTCGCGCCGGTGGATGATCCGCGCTACGCGGTGTCCGTTATCATCGAGCACGGCGGCCTGGGCGGGGCGACGGCGGCCGCGCCGCGGGCGCGGGAAGTCATGCGCGTCGCCCTGCTGAAGGACCCGGAAATCCGAGCCCGGATCGAGAAGCCGACCCCGCTGCCGGAGCTGGACCCCAACGCCACGGGGGTCGAAGGCGCCGCGCCAGACGCGCCGATGGTCGAGACCCCGCCGCCGCCAGGAACGCCCACATGACCGTAAGCGCCCTTTCCCGTCCCGGCGAACGGGACCGGCTGATCGTCAAGTTCAGCGAGATCGACTGGCTGTTCGCCCTGGCGCTCAGCCTGATCGCCGGCGCCGGCGCCCTCATGATGTTCTCCATCGCCGGCGGCTCCTGGGAGCCCTGGGCCGGGGCGCATCTGTTCCGCTTCGGCCTGTTGGTGGTGGCGATGGTCGTGCTGGCCATGGTCGACCTGCGGGTCTGGTTCGGCATCGCCTATCCGCTCTACATCATCGGCCTCTTGTTGCTGATCGCGGTGGAGGCGGTGGGCGACGTGCGCCTGGGCGCCCAGCGCTGGCTGTCGCTTGGTCCGTTCAGCTTTCAGCCGTCCGAGGTGATGAAGCTGGGGATCGTGCTGGCCTTGGCGCGCTTCTATCATGGGGTGTCGGCGGACGACGCCCGGCTGTCCTGGAAGCTGCTGATCCCAGCCGCCATGATCGCGGCGCCGGTGGTGCTGGTGTCGCACCAGCCGGACCTGGGCACCGCCATCCTGATCGCCCTGACTGGTCTGACCGTGGTGGTGCTGGCCGGGCTGTCCTGGAAGATCATCGTGGCCGGGATCACGGCGGCGATCGCGGCGGTCCCGCCGATGTTCTTCTTCGTGCTGCACGACTATCAGCGCAAACGGATCGAGACCCTGATCAATCCGGAAAGCGATCCGTCGGGCTCGGGCTATCACATCCTGCAGTCCAAGATCGCCTTGGGCTCCGGTGGTTTCCTTGGCAAGGGGTTTGGCCTGGGCTCGCAGAGCCAGCTGAACTTCTTGCCGGAAAAGCAGACCGACTTCATCTTCGCGACCCTGGCCGAGGAGTTCGGCTTCGTCGGCTGTGCGACCGTGCTGTTCCTGTATGGGGCGGTGATCTTCATGGCCCTGCGCACGGCGGGGGTGGCGCACTCGCACTTCGGACGGCTGTCCGCCGCAGGGGTGACGGCGACCTTTGCGCTCTATGTGCTGATCAACGGGGCTATGGTCATGGGCCTGGCGCCGGTGGTGGGGGTGCCGATGCCGCTCTTGTCCTATGGCGGCACCGTGATGATGACGGTGATGATCGGCTTCGGCCTGGTCCAGGCCGTGCGCGTGCACCGCTATTCCGAGGTCACCAGCGGCAAGGGCTCCTTCCTCTAGGACAATCTTGCGGCGTCCGGCCAACCGCCCCAAGAGTTGTGAAAACGGGGAGGACGCCAATGACCGACTACAGGATGATCGACGCCGGAGCGCTGAAGATCCGCGCGGTGGTGGAAGGCGAGGGGCCCCTCGTCATCATGGTCCACGGCTTTCCGGAGAGCTGGTATTCCTGGCGCCACCAGATCGGCCCGGTCGCCGCGGCGGGCTTCACGGCCTGCGCCATCGACGTGCGCGGCTATGGCGGCTCGGACAAGCCGCATCCGGTGGACGCCTACGCCCTGGCCCCGATCATCGGCGACCTGGTGGGCGTGGCTGACGCCCTGCAGCCGGGAGCGCCCGCCATCCTGCTCGGTCATGACTGGGGCGCGCCGATCGTCTGGAACTCGGCCCTGACCCGGCCGGACAAGTTCCGCGCGGTGGGGGCGCTGTCGGTGCCGCACATGGGCGTCGCCAACCGGTCGTTCCGCGAGATCTTCGACGCCTTGTTCACGGCCAAGAACAAGTTCTTCTACCAGGCCTATTTCCAGAAGGAGGGCGTGGCCGAAGCCGAGGCTGAGGCGAACCCGCGGGATTTCCTGCGCAAGTTCTACTACGCGATCTCCGGCGACGCGCCGGTGGGCAGCTGGCCGAACGACAAGACCGCCGACGCCAAGCTGCTGGAGGGTCTGGTCGACCCTGATCCGTTCCCGGCCTGGCTGACGCCGGAAGACCTCGACTACTATGTGGGCGAGTTCACCGCCTCCGGCTTCCGCGGGCCGATCAATCGCTACCGCAACCACGACCTCGACTTCGAGTGGCAGCAGGCGTTCAAGAATCGCAAGATCGAGCAGCCGGCGCTGTTCATCTCCGGCACGCGGGACCTGGCCTTCAACATGCTGGGCGGCCCCGACCCCATCCAGGTTATGCGCCAGCACGTGACCAACCTGCAGGTCGCCGAGGTGCTGGAAGGCTGTGGTCACTGGACCCAGCAGGAGCGCCCCCAGGAGGTCAATGACCTGCTGATCCCCTGGCTGAAGGGGCTGTAGAAGGGGTTGCCGTCCCTGAGGGAAGGCCTGTCATCGTCCGCGCAACAAGAGATAAGCGGAGGAAGACATGACCCCAGCGGATGATCAGGCCGCCGTGAGCGCCGCCCCGCCGCCCTTCAAGCCCCTGGCCCAGAAGCCACCCTCGGTGAAGGTCGAGGCGCGGCCGGACGGCTCCTACATCGTCTCCTCGAACCACCCGCCGGCGGAGGGGCCTAAGTCCATCGCCCAGCTGCTGGCGGATCGGGCGGCGGCCCATCCCGAGCGGCCCTACCTGTTGCAGCGCGAGCCCGGCCACGGCCCGTGGCGCGGCGTGACCTATGGCGAGGCCAAGCAGGCGGCGGACTCCATCGCCCAGTGGCTGATCGACCAGGGGCTGACGGCCAGGGACAGCGTCATGGTGCTGTCGGGCAACGGGCTGGACCACGCCCTGATCATGCTGGGCTGCTATACGGCCGGCGTGCCGATCGCCCCGATCAGCCCGGCCTACAGCCTGATCTCAACCGACCACGCCAAGCTGAAGCACTGCTTCGCGACGGTGAAGCCGAAGGTGGTCTACGCCCAGGACGGGGCGATGTTCGCGCGCGCCTTCGAGACCCTGAAGGCCCTGGACCCCAGTCTGCGTTTTGTCGTGTCCCAGGGCGGCGGGGAGGGGATGCACGACATTTCCGAACTGCTGGCCGTGACGCCGACGCCGGCGGTGGAAGCCTCCCGCGCCCGGCTGGGCCACGCCGACATCGCCAAGTACCTGTTCACCTCCGGCTCGACCGGCATGCCCAAGGGGGTGCCACAGACCCATGGGATGATGGCGGGGGTTATCGCCGGTCAGCAGGGCCTGCGCACCGACCTGGAGGAACCGGCGGAGCCGACCCAGTCGCTGGAGTGGATGCCCTGGAGCCATATCTCGGCGGGAAACATCAGCTTCAACGGCGTGCTGTGGGGCGGCGGCACCCTCTATCTCGACGAGGGCAAGCCGATACCGGGGCAGTTCGAGACCACCATCAAGAACCTGTACGAGGTCTCGCCGGCGGTGTTCGGCTCGGCGCCCATCGCGTTTGGCATGCTGGCCGAGGCGATGGAGAAGGACCCAGCGCTTCGCAAGTCGTTCTTCAAGAACCTCAAATACATGGGCTATGGCGGCGCCACCCTGTCCAACGACATCTATGAGCGGATGCAGGCCCTCGCCATCGCCGAGACCGGCCACCGCATGCCGCTGACCACCATGTACGGTGCGACCGAGACCCAAGGCATTACAGTGGTGCACTGGGCGACGGAGCGGGTGGGCCTGGTGGGTCTGCCCCTGCCGGGGGTGACGCTGAAGCTGGTGCCCAATGGCGGCAAGCTGGAGGTGCGGGTCAAGGGCCCGACGGTGACCACCGGCTATCACAACGACCCGGCCAAGACGGCGGAGGCCTTTGACGAGGAAGGCTTCTACAAGCTGGGCGACGCCGCCCGGTTCCTGGATCCGAAGGACCCGAACCAGGGCCTGGTGTTCGATGGTCGGGTGACCGAAGACTTCAAGCTGGACAGCGGCACCTGGGTCTCGGTCGGCACGCAGCGCCCCGACGTGCTGGCCGCCGCCAGCCCCTATCTGCAGGACGCGGTGATCGCCGGGCAGGACAAGCCGTTCATCGGCGTGCTGGCCTGGCCGTCGGCGGCCGGCATGGCCGCGGCCCAGGCCGCGCCGGGCGTCGGCGGGCCGCTGGAGAAGCTGGCCGGGCTGGTGGCGGAGAAGCTGCGGGCGTTCAACGCCGACGCCGGCGGATCGTCGCGGCAGGTGGGCCGGTTCGTGATCATGGCCGAGCCCCCGTCCATCGATGCAGGCGAGATCACCGACAAGGGCTATGTGAACCAGCGCGCCACCCTGGAGCGCCGGGCCGACCTGGTGAAGGCGATCTACGCCAATCCGCCGGGCGCGGGCGTGGTGGTGCTGAGAGGGTAGGCCGCCGCCAAAACTCTACAGTCCTCGACGGGCGCCGGCCCTTGTAGCTTGCCGGCGACGGTCGGCTTCGGTCCGGCCAAGTGGGGGACGATATGCTGGTACGGGGCCTTGCGGCGCTCGCGGCAGTGAGCTTGAGCGTGAGCGCGTTGGACTGGGCGACGCCGTTGGGCGTGCCCGATAAGCCACCGGTCTGGGACAAGGCCAAGCCGGTTGGGCTGCCGGGGGCGTCTGCGACCTTCACCGAGGCCCAGCTGCATGACCGGTTGAAGGCGGTGGACTGGTTCCCGAACACCCATCCGCCCATGCCGAAGTCGGTGGCTAGCGGGCGTGGCGGGGCGGGCGCCTGCGGATTCTGCCATTTGCCGGACGGCGCTGGTCGGCCGGAGAACGCCGCCCTGGCGGGGCTGTCGGCGGACTACATTCAGGAACAGGTGGAGGCCTTCGCGGCGGGCCAGCGCAAACCGCTGGATGGCTCATGGACCCCCAATGTGCTGATGACCAAGACCTCGGTGGAGGCGACGCCGGCCGAGGTGAAGGCGGCGGCCCAGTATTTCAGCCGCCTGAAGTTCGTCTCGCATGTGCGGGTGGTCGAGGCGGCCCAGATCCCGCGTGCCACCGAGAAGGTCTATGTCTACAGCCTCGACAAGAGCCGCACTGAGCCGATCGGGGTGCGGATCATCGAGGCGCCGGACTCGCTAGAGGCTTTCGAGAAACGGGATCCGCGTCTGCGCTACACCGCCTATGTGCCGCCGGGCGCGATCTTGGGCGGCGCGGCCTTGGCGCGCACCGGTGGGGCGGCGGGGCAGCCTTGCGCCGCGTGTCATGGGGCGGGGCTGAAGGGCGGGATTGCGCCGCCCCTGGCTGGACGATCGCCGAGCTACATCGCCCGACAGCTGTTCTCGTTCCGGCAGGGGATGCGGAACAGTCCGGCGGGCGCGGCCATGGGGCCGGTCACGGAGCGGCTGAGCAACCGGGACATCGTGAACCTGGCCGCCTACGCCGCGTCCCTGAAGCCCTGAGCGGCGTCCGCTAGAGCGCCAGGGCCTGGTCGGTCGCGCGGACCAGGGCGTCGACGATGCCGGGTTCGGTGGAGGCGTGGCCGGCGTCCCAGACCACTTCGAACCGGGCTTCCGGCCAGGCGGACTTCAGGTTCCAGGCGCTTTCCATCGGGGTGACCACGTCGAAGCGGCCCTGGACGATCCAGCCGGGGATGCCGCGGATCTTGCCGATGTTCTTCAGGATCCAGCCATCCTCGGGGAAGAAGCCCTTGTTGGCGAAGAAGTGGCACTCGATCCGGGCGAAGGCGATGGCGAAGTCGATCTCGTTGAACTTCGAGGGCCGGGCCTCCGGGCCGCGAATGGAGATGGTGTCGCCTTCCCACTGGCTCCAGGCGGCCGCGGCCTCAGCCTGGACGCGGCGGTCATGGTGCGTCAGGCGCTTGTGATAGGCGCTGATCATGTCGCCGCGCTCGGCTTCCGGGATCGGGGCCACGTAGCGGGACCAGGCGTCCGGGAACAGGAACGAGGCACCGTCCTGGTAGAACCAGCCCAGCTCGCGCTGGGTGAGCAGGAAGACGCCGCGCAGCACCAGGGCCTCGACCCGGTGCGGATGGGTGATGGCGTAGGCCAGGGCCAGGGTGGAGCCCCAGGAGCCGCCGAACACGGTCCACTTCTCGACGCCCAGATGGATGCGCAGGCGCTCGATGTCGTCGATCAGCGACCAGGTGGTGTTGTCTTCCAGGCTGGCGTTGGGGCGGGACTTGCCGCAGCCGCGCTGGTCGAACAGGGCCATGCGCCACTTCGACGGATCGAAATAGCGCCGCATGGTGGAGTTGATGGCGCCGCCCGGGCCGCCGTGCAGGATCACGCACGGCTTGCCGTTCGGATTGCCGCATTCCTCATAGAAGATTTCGTGCGGCCCGCCGGTGGACAGCCACCCGTGAGCGAAGGGCTCGTTCTCAGGAAACAGGCCCCGGCGATTGGCCGAGGAGGAGACGGCGGGCGGCGGAGAATAGCGTTCCATCCCCCGCATTAGAGCGCGTTAGAGAAGGGGCGGGAAGCCTCTGGCGGGTCCCGCCCCCAACTTTCGCACAGTGTGCTCGCAAGGTGTCGGTCAGGCCGGGAAGCGGCGGCCCATCCAGTCGATGAGGATGCGGTTCACCTCGTCCGGCTTTTCCTGCTGGGTCCAGTGGCCGGAGCCCTTGATGAGCACCTTTTCCAGGTCGCCGATGCGGTCTTCCATGCCGTCGGCGGCCGATGGCGGCAGGACGGCGTCGAGCTCGGCCATCACCATCAGGCAGGGCAGGTTGTCGATCCGCGTGGGCAGGTCGGCCGAGCGTTCCCAGTTGCGGGTGAAGTTGCGGTACCAGTTGATGCCGCCGGTGAAGCCGGTGCGCTCGAAGCTTTCGACGAAGAAGGCGAGTTCTTCGGGCTTCAAGAGCTGGCCTGTGGTGTCGGACTTGTCCCATTGGGCGAGCAGGTCGCGGAAGGCGAAGGTGGACTGGCCCTCGGCCGCCTGGCCGGTGGGCTCCAGGGCGTTCTGCTTCGGCGGCTCCAGGTCGGCGATCATGGCGTCGGCCCGGCGCATGAAGAAGCGGATAGTCTTGTCGACGTCCTTGCCCAGGGCGGCGTCGGCCTCGCCGGGCTTCTGGAACCAGACGATGTACATGTCCTCGCCCAGGGCCATGCGCATCAGGGCGATGGGGTCCATGGGCTGGCGCTGCATGAAGGGGGTGTTGAGGCCGATGACGCCGGCGGACCGCTCCGGGTGCATCAGCGGCATCATCCAGACGATCAGGCCGCCCCAGTCGTGGCCGCAGAACACCGCCTTCTGAGCGCCGACGTGATCCAGCAGGCCGACCAGGTCGCCGGTCAGGTGCTCGAGGTCATAGTCGGTGACGGCGTCGGGGCGGCTGGTCAGGCCATAGCCGCGTTGGTCCGGCGCGATGGCCCAGATCCCGGCCGCCTCGCAGGCGCGCAGCTGGTGGCGCCAGGAAAAGGCCAGTTCCGGAAAGCCGTGGCAGAAGACGATGGGCGTGCCCTTGCCGCGCGGGCCGACCTCATAGAAGGCCATCCTGATTCCATTGACGTCGGCGTACTGGACCGGCGGCATCTGGGCGGCGTTTGCGTCGGACATTGGCGTTTCCCCTGTTTGTTGCGCGCATCTTTGCGGGCTTCCCGGGCGGCAAGGCAAGAGATGGTTGCGAGACGTTCCCTTCTCGCCTCCGGCCGGTAGAAGGGGATTATGAACCACGCCGATGACAGCCGCGCCGCCGACAAGGTCCCCTGGGGGCTGGTGATCCTGCTGGGCGCGCTGACGGCCTTTGCGCCCATGTCCATCGACATGTACCTGCCCAGCCTGCCGGCGATCGGCGCGGACCTGCGGGCGGACGCCGGCCTGACCCAGGCGACGGTAGCGGCCTTCCTGGCCGGCATGGCGATCGGCCAGTTCTTCTATGGCCCGGCCTCGGACCGGCTTGGCCGGCGCGGTCCGATCCTGCTGGGGGTGACCATCTATGTGCTGGCCTCCATCGCCTGTTCCCTGGTCACCTCCATCGAGGGCCTGATCGCCGCCCGGTTTGTCCAGGCCCTGGGCGGGTGCGCGGGCGCGGTGGTGGCGCGCGCGGTGGTGCGCGACCGGTTCAACCACACCGAGACGGCGCGGATGCTGTCCCTGCTGACCCTGGTGATGGGGCTGGCGCCGGTTCTGGCCCCGCTGCTCGGCGGCGCCGTGCTGGCGCTGGGCGGCTGGCGCGCCAACTTCATCGTGCTGACCCTGTTTGGCCTGGCGGTCGGGGCGGCGGCCTTCTTCCGCCTGCCGGAGACGCGATCGGAGGCGACGGCGGCCCACGCGCGGACCGAGAACCCGCTGCAGGCCTATCTGGCCCTGCTGGGTCAGCGGCGTCTGATCGGCTACGCCCTGGCCGGGGCCCTGAACGGGGCGACCCTGTTCACCTACATCTCCGCCTCGCCGGAGCTGCTGATCGGGACCTATGGAATCTCGCCCCAGGCCTTCGGCTGGGTGTTCGGCCTCAACGCGGCGGGCCTGATCGGGGCGGGGCAGGTCAATCGCCTGGTCCTGCGCCATCGGACCCCTGACCAGGTGCTGTCAGCCGCCAGCCTGGTGGCGGTGGGGATCGCGGTGCTGTTGCTGGTGGCGGCGCTGACGGGGCTTGGCGGGCGCTGGAGCGTCCTGCCGCTGCTGTTCCTGCTGCTGGCCAGCTACGGCTTCATGCAGGGCAACACCATGGCCGGCGCGCTGAATATTGACCCGCTGCGAGCGGGGTCGATCTCGGCCCTGATGGGGGCGGCGAGCTTCGCCACCGGCGCCATCGCCTCCAGCGCCACCGGCGCCTTCCACGATGGCACGCCCCGGCCGATGGCGGCGGCGATGTTCGTGGCCCTGGCGGGCTCGGCGCTGGCGCTGCGCTTCCTCGCCCTGCCGGGTCGGCGTCAGGCCGCGGGCTGATCCGCGTCCCGGGCGGCCCAGGCCAGGATCGCCCAGCCGATCAGGAACAGGACCCCGCCGATGGGCGTGATCGCGCCCAGCCAGCGCGGCGCGCCGAAGGCCATGGCGTAGAGGCTGCCTGAGAAGAACACCACGCCGGACAGGAAGAAGGCCGGGGCCAGCCGCGCCCGCTTCGCGCCGATGTTCATGAAGGTGGCGCAGGCGAAGGTCGCCATGGTGTGCATGAAACCGTACTGGGCGCCGGTCTTCAGCCACTCCTTGGCCTGGGGATCGGCGACGCCATGGGCTGCGAAGGCGCCGACGGCGACGGCGATGAAGCCCCCGACGGCGGCGAGGGTCATCCAGGTGCGGCGGGTCCAGGCCAAGGCGGCGTCCTTCAGTTCCAGAGCCGCGGGCGGCGGCTGTTCCAGGGCGCTTCTTTCTCAAGTTGCGCGGCCAGGCGGAAGAGGGTGGCTTCATCGGCGTAGCGGGCGGTGAACATCATGCCGATGGGCAGGCCCTGGCTGTCCTGTTCCAGGGGCAGGGAGAGGGAGGGCTGGCCGGAGAAGTTGAACGGCGGGGTGAAGGGGAAGGCCTCGCCCTGGCGGCGGTTCACCTCCACAGGTTCCAGGTTCACCGGGTCGATATGGCCGACGCGGGGGACCGGCGTGCCGAGCACCGGACAGAGATAAACGTCCCAGTCCTCGAAGAAGCTCAGGGTCTGGCGGTTCATCATCCGCAGTTCCTGGAGGGCGTAGATGGCCTGGGCGCCGGTGACCTTGCGCCCGCCCTTCAGCGAGGCCCAGGTCAGGGGCTCAAGCTCGTGCGGCTCGGGTTCGCGGCCGACCTCCTCGATCAGGCGCTGCATGCCGGCGGCGAAGTTGGCGCCGGAGAGGGGCGCGCGGGCCGTGTAGAGCTTGCGGTAGTCGATGCCCAAGCCCTTCTCGACCACCTCGTGGCCCAGGCCCTTGAGCAGGGCGGCGGTGCGCTCGAGCGCGGCCTGGATCTCCGGGTGGATGGGGCGCCCCGAAGGTGTCTCTGGCGACCAGGCGATGCGAAGTTTGCCGGGGCTGGCCAGGATTTCTTCCATGTAGGGCCGGGCCTTGGGCGGGGCGGGGTATGGCGCGCCGGGTTCGGGGACGCCGGTGGCGTCGAGCATGGCGGCGCTGTCGCGGACCGTGCGGCTGACCACATGGTCGACGACGAAGCCTGCGGCATAGTCATAGCCGTCGGGTAGGTTCGGGTTGCGGTCACGGGTGACCTTCAGGCCGACAAGGCCGCAGCAGGCGGCGGGGATGCGGATCGAGCCCAGGCCGTCGCTGGCGTGGGCCAGGGGGACCATGCCGGACGCCACAGCCGCGGCCGCCCCGCCGGAGGAGCCGCCGGAGATGTGGTCCGGATTCCAGGGGTTGCGGCAGGGGCCCAAGAGGGCGCTCTCCGTCGTGCCGGTGATGCCGTATTCGGGCGTATTGGTCTTGCCCATCGGGATCACGCCGGTGGCGCGATAGCGGGCGGTGAGGCCGCCGTCCTCGGCGTCGATGATGTGGGACGCAAAGCGGCTGCCCGAGGTGCGGGGCCAGCCGGCGACCGGCATGGCCAGGTCCTTGATCAGGAAGGGCACGCCCTTGAACGGGCCGTCGGGCAGGGGGCCTTTGGCGCGGTCGCGGGCCTCGTCGATGGCCGAATAGACCACGGCGTTGAGGCTGGGATTGTGGCGCTCGATCCGCTCGGCGGCGGCGTCGACCAATTCAGCGGGCGTGACCTCGCCCTTGGCCACCAGGGCGGCGAGGGCCAGGCCGTCGTGTTCGGAAAAGTCAGGCAGGCTCATCGGATCACCTCAGTTGCGCAGCCGCGAGCTTACCCGCACCCTGTCGCTCAGCAATGGGGGTGTGCGATGTCTGGAAGGTCATGGCTGGCGGCGGCGGTCGCGGTGGTGGGGCTGATGGGGGGGCGGGCGGAAGCTGCTTCGGCCAGCTTCAAGGACTGGACGGTCGTCTGCGACAATGTCCGACACTGCACCGCGTTCGGGTTCGCCAGCTACGAGGACGATACCCTTGGCTATCTGAGGCTGGAGCGCGATGGCGTCGCTGGCGCCCCGGTGCGATTGACTGTGGCGGTGGCCGACGAGGAGATGCGCGGCAAGGCCTGGACCCTGGCCCTCGATGGACAGGCCATCCCCGGTCTCGCCGGCCTGAAGGCCAAGGATCCGGAAGAGGGAACCTATCCGCAGGTCTCGCTCGACCCCGCGCAGGCGGCGCTGCTCGCGGGAAAGCTTGTCAGTGGGCAATCCTTGAAGGTGACGGGAGCCGAGGGGCGGGCCGGGCGGATCTCGCTCGCCGGAAGCTCCGCGGCCCTGCGCTGGATGGACGTTCAGCAGAAGCGCGCCGGGACCGTCACCGCCCTGGTCGCCAAGGGGGATCGTCCGGCCTCGGAAGTTCCGGCGCCTCCGGCCCCGCCCCTGGTGACGCCGGGCGTGATTCCGTCTCAGGAGGGCCTGAGCGACGTCCTGCCCAGGTCCGTGCGAGCCAAGTTTCCCCCCGAGTGCGAGCGCAACCTGACGAAAGACATGACCGATCCGATCGTGGCGCGGCTGTCGCCAGGCGTCGTGCTGTGGGGCGACGTCTGTTCCGTCGCCGCCTATCAGTCGACCTATGTGATGTTCCTGGCCGACGAGAAGGGGCGGAACCCACGTCCCCTGGTGCTGACCGACGCGGAGGGCCGCAGCCTTGGGTTTCCGGACATCGGGTTCGCCTTTGATCCTGAGCGCCTGACCTTGTCGAACTTCTACAAGGGCCGCGGGCTTGCCGATTGCGGCGGGGCTTCAAGCTGGGTGTGGGATGGCAAGGCGTTCCGCCTTGTGGAGGGGACCTTCATGGACCTGTGTCGCGGGCTGGCGCCGGACGACTGGCCGGTCTCGTACGTCTCCCGGTCCCAGTAGGCCTCAGAACATCCCGATCAGGGTGCTGAAGAAGGCGATCATGGCGGCGATGATCGCCTTGGACAGCACCGCCAGCACGAAGAAGCTGAGGATCGCCGCCATCCAGCCAATGATGGCGGCGACGCCGTCACGCTCGGCCCCGCCCATGGCGAAGGCGGCGATGGCGAAGGACGGCAGCATGTTGCCGAACGGGATCGGCAGGAAGACGATCAGCGACAGGACGAAGCACAGGGCGCCGACGATCCGGTCGCCGAGCGGGTTGTACATAAAGGTCAGACGCGGCCGCAGGCGACGCTCGATGCGCGCCAGATAGGGTGTCAGCTTGTGCGAAATGGTGCGGAAGTCGGACAGGCTGACCGTCCGGTCGAGCAGCACCTTGGGCAGCCACAGGGTGCGGCGGCCCAGCATCCACTGGAAGGTGATGAAGATCAGGGGCGCGCCGAGGATGGCCGAGACCCCCGGCGGCATGGGCAGGACCAGGGGCACGGCGAAGACGAACATCATCGCCCCGAAGGCCCGGTTCCCGAAGGTCTCCAGGATGTCGCCGACCGAGATCGTCTCCCGCGTCGAATCCTTGCCGATGAGGTCGAGGAGTTCGGAAACGCTGGAGGACTTGAGATGCTCGGACATGACCTGCTGCCGCTAGCACGGTCGACGCGCAGGGGAAAAGGCGGAACGCGCGCGCCGCGGCGATTGTGACGCTCGGTGACCGCAAGGCGACTCGGCTTAGGCGTGGGGCGTGATCTCGATGCCCGTCCGACTTGGCCTGTTCTACGCCGCGATCTTTCTCGGCAATGGGGCGAGCTCGCCCTACATGCCGGTCTGGTTCAACCACCGGGGCCTGAGCGGGGCGGAGATCGGCCTTATCCTGTCGGCGCCGATGCTGGCCAGGACCTTTACCGCCCCGATGCTGGCGGTCTGGGCCGACAGCTTCCGACTGCGCCGCACGCCCCTGGTGCTGCTGGCCCTGGTGACAGCCGCGACCTACCTCTTGATGGCCCCGCCGTTCGGGTTCGCCTGGTGGATGGTGGTGTGGTTCGTGGCGAGCTCGGTCTATTCCAGCTTGCCGCCCCTGCACGACGTGATCGTGCTCAATCGGGCCCGTAGCGACGGCTTCAACTATGGCTGGCCGCGGGGCATGGGCTCGGCGGCCTTTATCGTCGGCAATGTCGGCATGGGAGCGATCCTGACCAAGGGCTCGCCGGAGCTGGTGCTGGTCTGGATGGTCGTCGCCGTCCTGCTGACCGCCATCTGCGGGCGCTGGCTGATCCCGCCGGACCCGGTGCAGGCCGGGGGCGCGGTGCTGAAGCTGTCGGAGCGGCTGGCCGGGGTCGGCGACCTGCTGCGGGACCGGGACTTCATGCTGGCGGTGGTGTCGGTGGGCCTGATCCAGTCGGCTCACGCCTTCTACTATGCGTTCTCGGCCCTGACCTGGAAGGCGCAGGGGATTCCGGAAAGCCTGACCGGGGTGCTTTGGGCCATCGGGGTGGCGGTGGAGATCGGCTTCCTGTGGTTCATGGAGCCGTGGCGGCGGCGGATGGGGCCGCGGAACCTGTTGATCCTGGGGGGCGTCGCCTCGGTGGTGCGCTGGACGGCGCTCGCCTTTTCGCCGCCGCTCTGGCTGCTGTTTCCGGTGCAGGCCCTGCACACCTTCACCTACGCCGCGACCTTCCTGGCCTCCCTGGAGATCGTCGAGCGGCTGTCCAGCCGGGCCAACGCCTCGGCGGCCCAGACCATCAATTCGGCCCTGTCCGGCGGCATGCTCTATGGCGGGGCGCTGATCGCTTCGGGCGCGCTGTTCGATCAGGTCGGGGCCTGGGGCTATCTCGCAATGTCCCTGATGGCGGTGGCCGGCATCGCTGCGGCGATCCCCCTGTACCGCGTCGCCCGGCTGAACGACGCCGGCTGACGCAGGGTCAGACTTGCCCTGCGGATCGCGGGCGTGAGTATGCGCGCCAACAAGCTGATGGGAGGATGCGATGCGCGCGCTGGAAGTCTCTGAGCCGTGGGGTCCCGACCAGATCCGGATCGTCGAGCGGGAAGATCCCAAGCCCGGCCACGGCGAGGTGCTGGTGCGGATGAAGGCGGTGTCGCTGAACTACCGCGACCTCTTGATGATCAACGGCATGTACAATCGCGGCGCGGCGATCAGCGGGACCATCACGCCGTTTTCCGACGGTTGCGGGATTGTCGAGGCGGTGGGGCCAGGGGTGACCCGGGTGCAGCCCGGCGACCGGGTCTCGACCCTGTTCTTCCAGGGCTGGACCTCGGGGCGCGCGACGGTGGAGAAGCTGCTGACCTCGCTGGGCTCGCCGATCCCAGGCGCTGGCCGGGAGTTGGCGGTGTTCAGCCAGGAGGGGGTCTCCAAGGTTCCCGATTTCCTGACCGACGAGCAAGTCTCGACCCTGGCCTGCGCCGCCCTGACCGCCTGGCGGGGGCTGTTCGAGGATGCGCGGCTGGAGCCCGGCGACACGGTGGTGCTGCAGGGCACGGGCGGGGTCTCGATCTTTGGCCTGCAGTTCGCCAAGGCGGCCGGATATCGGACCGTGGTGACCTCGTCCTCGGATGAAAAATTGTCCCGCGCCAAGGCCTTGGGCGCGGATGTTCTGATCAACTACAAGACCACGCCGGACTGGTCCAAGCCGGTGCGGGCGGCGACCGGAGGCGTGGGCGCGGACTTCGTCATGGAGGTCGGCGGGGCGGGCACCATCCAGCAGAGCCTGAAGGCGGTGCGGATCGGCGGGCACGTGGCGATCATCGGCGTTGTCTCCGGCGCGGGCGAGGGCGTGAACCCGGCTCAGTTGATCGGCAACAATGCGCGACTGCAGGGGCTGTCGGTGGGCTCGCGGGAGATGTTCGAGGCCATGTGCCGGGCCATCGACCTGCACCGGATCAGCCCGGTGGTGGACAAGGTCTTCCCGTTCACTGAGGTGCGGGCGGCCTTCGAGGCCATGCGGGCCGGTGAGCATTTCGGCAAGATCGTCCTGACCTTCTGATCCACGAGCAGGTCCGAAAACCGCGAGACATCGGCTCCGGCGGGGCCGATGATCTGCGCATGGATCTCGACGACGACGCCTGTTACCGCGCCTTTTCGATGCGCGACGCCCGGCTGGACGGGCGCATCTTCGGCGCTGTCCGGACCACGGGGATCTATTGCCGGCCGATCTGCCCCGCCCGGACGCCGAAGCGCGAGAACATCACCTTCTACCCCTCCGCCGCGGCGGCGCAGGAGGCGGGGTTTCGGCCCTGCCTGAGGTGCCGACCTGAGACCTCGCCGGACCTGGGCGCCTGGAACGGCGCCTCCAACACCGTGACCCGCGCCCTGTCGCTGATCGAGCAGGGGGCGATGGACGGCGGCGATGTCGAGGCCCTGGCCGAGCGGCTGGGGGTTGGCGAGCGGCAACTGCGCCGGCTGTTCCGCAAGCACCTGGGCGCGTCGCCGGTGGCGGTGGCCCAGACCCGGCGGGTGCTGCTGGCCAAGCAGCTGATCCATGAGACGCGCCTGCCCATGGCCGAGGTGGCGCTGGCCGCCGGCTTCGGCAGCGTCCGGCGGTTCAATGAGACCTTCCAGCAGCTGTTCGGACGCCCGCCCGGCGCCCTGCGGCGCAGCGGCGCCCTTGAGCTGTCGGCAGGCGAGGGTGGGGCGGCGAGCCTGAAGCTGCCCTACCGGGCGCCCTATGACTGGGAGGCGATGATCAGCTTCCTGGCCGGGCGGGCCATTCCCGGCGTCGAGACAGTCAGCGCCCGGCGCTATGCGCGGACCCTGGCCGTGGGCGATGCGGTGGGCGTGGTGGTCGTCGAGCCCGGCGAGGGGGACTGGCTGAAGGTCACCCTGAGCTTTCCAAGGGTCGAGGTCTGGCCGGCGGTGATCGCCCGGGTGCGAAGGGTGTTCGACCTGGCCGCCGATCCCAACCTGATCGGGGCGCACCTGTCGGAGGATCCGGACCTGGCGCCCCTGGTGGCGGCGCGGCCGGGCTTGCGGGCGCCGGGCGCCTGGAACGGCTTTGAACTGGCGGTGCGGGCGGTGCTGGGTCAGCAGATCACCGTGACCGCGGCGCGGAACCTGGCCGGCCGCATCACCGCGGCGCATGGCGCGCCCCTGGACACCGAAGTGGCGCGGGCCAACGGCCTGAGCCGGCTGTTCCCGACCCCGCAGGCCATGGCGCTGTTGGATGTGGAGACCCTGGGCATGCCCCGAGCGCGAGCGCGGGCCCTGGTGTCCCTGGCCCAGGCCGCCGCGGCCGACCCGGACCTGTTCGGAACCCGTCGCAGCCTGGACGAGGCGGTGGCGCGACTGAAGGCCCTGCCGGGGATCGGGGAGTGGACGGCGCAGTACATCGCCATGCGGGCCCTGCGCGAGCCCGACGCCTTCCCGCACGCCGATATCGGCCTGATGCGGGCGCTGGAGGACGGGGAGGGGCGGCGGCCGACCCCGCTGGAGCTGCTGGCGCGGGCCGAGCGCTGGCGGCCCTGGCGCGCCTATGCGGCCTCGCACCTCTGGGCCTTTGATCCCGTTTACGCCCCACCCGCCCAAGGGACGCCCAATGCCGCCTGAAGCCTCCTTCCCTCGGGACCTGATCCTGTCGCGCCTGGCCTCTCCGGTCGGGGAGATCCTGATCGTCACCGATGAGGGCGAGGCCCTGCGCGCCCTGGACTTCCACGACTATGCGCCGCGGATGCGCCGCCTGCTCGCCCGCGGCTATGGCGAGCGCGAGACACGGGAGGGGACGGCGCCCCGCCAGGTCGCCGAGGCGCTGGAGCGGTACTTCGCCGGCGACCTGGCGGCCCTGTCCGGCCTGGCCTGGCGCACCAACGGCACGGACTTCCAGCGCGAGGTCTGGAGCGCCCTGACCACCATCCCGGCCGGTGAGACCCTGACCTACAAGGGCCTGGCCCAGCGGATCGGGCGGCCGGCGGCGGTGCGGGCGGTGGGGCTGGCCAATGGCGCCAACCCGATCGCCCTGGTCGCGCCCTGCCATCGGGTGATCGGCGCAGATGGCGGCCTGACCGGCTATGGTGGCGGACTTTCCCGCAAGGCCTGGCTGCTGGCCCATGAAGGCGCCCAGTTCAAGGCGCCTCATCCCGCAAGGTAAGCCCGCTGCATTGCGTCCGCCGTCCCCGCCGCTAGGGTGGGGGCGGACTCAGGTCCGAGGGGGTGCGCGTGAAGGTGATCATTCTGCTGGGCCTGTCCGGTCTGCTGCATCGGGGGCCGCCTGGACCCGCGGCGGTTCAGGACATCGCCCGGCCTGTGTCGGCGCCGGTCGCGACCCTCTACGAACTGCCGAACTTCCAGGGGCGGCAGATCACCCTGGAGGCCTATTCGGGCGACCTTTCCAACCTGAATTTCAATGACATGGCCCAGAGCGCGCGCTTCCAGGGGCGCTGGCGGATCTGCCAGGACAGCGAGTTCCGGGGTCGCTGCCAGGAGGTCGGCGGCGACGCCCCTGACCTGTCCAAGATGGGCCTGTCCCAGAAGATCTCGTCCCTGCAGGCCTATGAGGAGCGGGTCTGGGACAACGCGCCGCGCTGGCAGGCCAACGCCCCCTGGCCCGGCCCCCCGGCCGCGCGACCGATCCAAGCCGCCACCGGTGTGCTGTTTCCTTTTCCGAGCGCCATGGGGTGGGACATCGCCGCGAGCGGGGCGGCGGCCGCGGCCTTCTGCAAGTCCGCGGGCCTGGGCGCCGGGGCCTATTACGACGCCAGCCAGCGGGCGGCGCGCGCCCTGGACTATGCCGGCCGCTATGTGGGCGAGACGCCGGTGCTGCGGGACGTTCTCTGCCGCCGAAGCTGACGGCGCGGGCGCCGCGCCTTCATGACCGAAAATTCATGTTACCCAGCGTCGCGCTACGGCCCGGCTTCGCCTATAAGGCGCTGTGGAATCGTGTCGGGCGCGGGAGGGTTCGGTGCAGACCTTGACCGAAATCGTCGCCGCCGTCGTCGTCCACTCCTCGGCTGTGGCCTATTCCCATTTCGGCGTCACCCTCGAAGCCCCCCAGGCAGAGAAGCCCCCGGCGGCGGCCGAGAAGAGCGTGGCGCGCACTGTTGCGCCCAAGCCGGCGGTTAAGGTTGTCGCGCCGCGCACCTCCGCCCTGAACGCTCCTTTGTCCAAGGCCGCCCCGACCCAGGGCTGTCGCGACCGGGCCTGAGGCTCAAGGACGCGAGCTTTCCGCGACAATACGCCTCCAGAGCAAAAGATTCCGTCGCATGACGCTTTGCCTAGGGGCTGATCGCCGGTAATCGTTTCACTTGGGGCGCGAATTCGCGCGGGACGTGATGACCCGCCGCGGTCGCAGGTCGTGAGGCGCTTGAGCAAGTCCGCGTATGAAGATCAAGAAGCGGCGCCAGCCGGCAGATTTCCAGGCCATTTCGGACGAGGGCGTCACGCCTGCCGTCCAGGAAGCCGCGCCTGACGCCGTTCATGACGCTGCGCCAGCGGACCTGATGGAGGCCCGGCCCGATGAGGATCTGGCCCCGACGCCGCCGCCGGCTCTTGAGGCCCCGCCACTGAGCCAGCCCGCGATGTCGCACCAGGCTGCGCCCGCCGCCGCCGAGGCCAAGGCGGTGTCGCCGCGCGCGCCCATCACCTGGCCGGAGCCCTCCGCGCGTACGCCGCCGCCCGCCGCCATTGAGGCGCCAAGCGGCTGGCCGATCTATCTGGCGGCCTTCTTTGTCTCGGTGCTGTGGGCCTGTGCGCCGATCGCCTTCGCCTTCGGCTATCAGCGGGCGCGCTCGCCTTTCGATTTCGATCCCTTCGTCCTGACGGTGCTGGCCGCCATGGCCATCGGGCCGGCGGCCTTTGTCTGGATCGCCGCCTACATGGTGCGCCAGGGCCAGCTGCTGGGTCTGGAGTCGCGCCGCGCCCAGGCGCTGGCGGACCAGATGGTGACGCCGGCCATGGCCGCCGGAGCCCAGGCCGCGGACGTGGTCCAAGGGGTTCGCCAGGAAATCGAGCGGGCCGGCGCGGCCGCGGACGAGGCGCGCGAAACCCTGCTGGCCCTGCGCCAGGCCTTGGCCGTTGAAAGCGAGCGGCTGGTGGAGGCGGCGTCGCAGTCGGCGCGCACGGCCTCGACCCTGAGCGAGACCCTGGGCCGTGAGCGCCAGGAGTTCGGCGACCTGGCCCAGCAGCTGGACAAGCAGGCGGTGGCCGTCGCCGACGCCATCACCCAGAAGGCGCGGATGGTGGCTGAGGCCTCCGACCTGGCTGAGACCCAGATCCGCGAGGCCGAGGCGGCCCTGGCGGCGCGGGCTGCGGACCTGGCGGCTGCGGCCGGCGAGGCGAGCGACGCGGCGCGGACGGCGGGCGAGGACCTGACCCGGCACATCGCCCGTCTGGAGACCGCCGGCGTCGGCGTCACCGACCAGATTTCCCAGGTGGAGCGCAGCCTGACTGAGCAGCGCGCTGGCCTGGTGACCACGGCCCACGCCCTGCGGTCCGACCAGGAGGCGTTCGCGGCCCAGGCCGAGACCCACGCGGCCCAGCTGTCGGAGTTCATCTCCCAGGCCCGGCTGTCGGCGGCAGAGCTGGGCGACCGGGCGGTGAAGGGCGGCGAGGCCCTTCGCCAGCTGATCGCCGAGGCCGCGGACCAGTTCCGTGAACTGGCGGAATCCGCCGCGGCGGAGCGGGACGAGTTCGGCCAGTCGACCCTGCATTCCATGGAGGCTGTCTCCCAGGCCGCCGCCGAGGAGCGGGCGCGGCTGGAGGCCCAGACGCGGGCCGCCATCGCCGGCCTGGCCGAGGCCGCCGAGCAGACCCGCCTCGCCGCCGAACGCCACGCCGAGACCGCGCGCCAGCAGGTGGACCAGCTGTCTGAGGCCGCTTTCACCGCTGGCCAGCGCGCCAACCAGGTGTTCGAGACCCGCCTGGCCGAGGCGCGCGAGCTGATCGAAAAGTCCGCCCAGATGGTCGAGCAGGCCGGGGCGGCCACGGCCCGCAAGCTGGACGAGGGGGCGGCTGCCGCGCGCACCACCTTAGACGAGCTGGCCGGCATGATGGCCGAGATCGAGGCGCGGGCCGCGCGCCTGCCGGCGACGGCCAAGGGCCAGGCCGAGGAGGTCCGCCAGGCGGTCGCCGATTCCATCGACGAGCTGATGGACTATGCGCGGCGCACGGCGGACGAGACCCAGGCCATCGACATGGCCTTCCAGGAACGGGTTCGCCGCAACTATGAAATGCTGAGCGAGGCCGTGCGGATGATGGGCACGGTGGCCGGCGCGGCCGGCAGCTTCGCCACACCTGCGCCGCCCCGGGAGCGTCCTGCGCGCCCGGCCCGAACGCCGATGGCCCGGCCCGCGCCAGAGCCTGCATCGGCCTTGTCGGAGCCTGACGAGGACGATCTGGAGCTGGACCAGCCGATCACCCCGGCGCCGGAGGAACCCTTCCAGCGCCCGCGCCTGCGGCTGACCCCGACCGCCACCGACCGGGAGTTCAGCGATGTGTTCGAGCAGGCCACCGGCCGCGCGCCGCCCGAAGCCCCGAAGGGGCCTGAGGGGCGCGACGACTGGACCTGGAAGGACCTGCTGAGCGCCATGGATACGGGCGGCGGAGCGGGCCAGGCTGGGGGCGACGAGCCGCCCCTGGATGACACCCTGCGCGCGGATATTGCGGACCTGGGGATCGACCCGGCGGCGCTGTTGCCGCGGGCGCGGATCGACGAGATCGCCGCCGCCATCCAGGCCCAGGACTTCGACGGCGCCCGCGAGGTCGTGCGCCGGCTGGCCCCGGCCGCGACCCGGCGGCTGGCCCGCAAGCTGTTCTCGGACGACCGGCTGAAGCGCCGGGCTATCGCGCACCTGAACCAGCACCAGGACCTGCTGGCCGAGACGATTGAGCGTGACCCCGAGGGCCGGCTGGCGGCGGAGCTGCTGGCGACCGAGGCCGGCCGCGTGTTCCTGCTGCTGGATGCGGCGGCCGGCGACCTGATTTGATCCGGACCCTGCGCGTGCTGGACGAGCGCTGGCCGACGGCGCACGTCTTCACCATCGCCCGCGGCGCCAAGACCGAAGCCCATGTGCTGGTGGTGGAGATCTCCCAGGCTGGAGTCACCGGTCGCGGGGAGGCCGTGCCCTACGCCCGCTATGGCGAGACCGTCGAGGGGGCGATGGACACGGTCGAGCGCCTGCGGCCGGCCATTGAGTCCGGGGCGACGCGGGGCGAGCTGCAGGACCTGGTCATGGCCGGTGCGGCCCGCAATGCGCTGGACTGCGCCCTGTGGGACCTGGAGGCCAAGCTGACCGGACAGCCCGCGTGGAAGACCGCGGGGCTGGCGCGGTTGGACCCGGTCAAGACCTGCGTGACCTTGAGCCTGGATACGCCGGAGGCGATGGCGGAGGTCGCCCGAGGCCTACAGCGCCGACCGATGTTGAAGCTGAAGATCGGCGCAGCCGGCGATCTCGACCGGGTCGAGGCAGTCCGGGCCGCGGCGCCGAAGACCCGGCTGGTGGTGGACGCCAATGAGGCC
This sequence comes from Phenylobacterium conjunctum, assembly GCF_042679085.1. NCBI lineage: Bacteria > Pseudomonadati > Pseudomonadota > Alphaproteobacteria > Caulobacterales > Caulobacteraceae > Phenylobacterium > Phenylobacterium conjunctum. The sequence goes on from NZ_JBHTLQ010000022.1 coordinate 23,545, forward strand.
CTGAGCTTCGAGGACCTGAAGCGGCTGGCGCCGGAGTTCGCGCGGCTGGACGTCAAACTGGTGGAACAGCCGCTGCCCGCAGGCGCCGACGAGGCGCTGGAGGGCTGGGTCAGCCCCGTGCCGCTGTGCGCGGACGAGAGCGTTCGGACGCGGCTGGAGCTGGAGACCTGCGCGCGGCGCTATGCCTGCGTGAACATCAAGCTCGACAAGGCCGGCGGCCTGACCGAGGCCCTGGCGATGAAGGCCCGCGCCGCGGAGCTCGGCCTGGAGGTGATGGCTGGCTGCATGGTCGGGACGTCGCTCGCCATGGCGCCAGGGGTGATCCTGGCCCAGGGCGCGGCCTTCGTGGACCTGGACGGACCGCTGCTGCTGGCCAAGGACCGCACGCCGGGCCTGAGGATCGACGGGTCGTTGATCCACCCGCCGGGCGCGGAGCTCTGGGGCGCCTAAAGCTAGAGAATGACGGCCGAGCCGTTGACCGAGACCATCAGCATCGAGCCGTTCGGCCCCACCGTATTGTAGTCGAGGTCGACACCCAGCACGGCGTTGGCGCCTATGGCGCGGGCCTCGGCTTCCAGGCCGCGCATGGCGTCGGCCCGGGCCTGGGCCAGGATGCGCTCATAGCCCTTTGACCGGCCGCCGATGAAATCGCGGATGGCGTTCATCAGGTCCAGCACCACATTGGCGCCCAGGATCGCCTGGGATGAGACCATGCCCAGGTGCTGGCGCACGGGCCGGCCCTCAATGAAGTGGGTGGTGACGAGCAGGACAGGTGTTTCAGACTTGGCCATGCCCAGAACATAGGGTGGATTGTGGTCGTCCGCGAGGGCGTCTCCCGCCTGAGGGGCAGGAATTGATGCGCGACTAGCCTGACGGGCGAAAAGCGGGCGGCTGGGCTTTGAGCCGAGCCCCGCATGCGGCATGGTGTTGGCGGTATCCCTGGGGACGGCTCATGATCCTGGCGCGGTCGCATATCGATCTGCACAACATCCGCAACAGCATCGAGCGTACGAAGAAGCTGTCGGACAATGTGATCGGGATTGGTCCGCTGGGAATCGGGCTCGACGGCCTGTTGACCTGGATCCCCGGCGCCGGCGAGCTGTACAGCCTGGGGGCGGGCCTGCTGCTGATCTATGACGGCGTGCGGGCGAGGGCCGCGCCGATGGTGCTGCTGCAGATGACCGCCATCATCGTCATCGACACCCTGGCCGGGGCGGCCAAGACCCTGGGCAAGCTGGCGGACGTGCTGTTCACGGGCCACAAATGGTCGGCCGACCTGTTGCTGAACCACATGGAAGACACGATCTATTTCGAGGGGTCCCGCAAGGACGTCCAGTCGAGCCCGGAGTACAAGGAGATCCTGTCGCGCATCCGGGCCGGCAAGGAAAAGCGCCGGGTGGTGTTTCTCGGTTAGCGGAGCCATGGGGCGCGGCGGGCGTTAGGGGGCGGATGACCCAGGAAAGAGCCCATCGGGCCTGGCGCTCAGCGGAACGCATCAAGCGGCTGTCCGACCGTCTGGTGGGCGTCGGGCCGTTCGGCATCGGGCTGGACGCCGTGCTCGACTGGATCCCGGGGCTTGGCCCCATCTACAGCGTCGGCGCCGGCGCGCTGCTGGTTGGCCAGGCGCTGTCGGCCCGGGCCTCGGCGGCCACCATCCTGCGCATGATCGCCTATCTGGCCGCGGACACCGCGACGTCCAGCGTGCCCCTGGCCGGCTGGGCCATCGACGCCCTGTTCCCCGGACACCTGATGGCGGCCAACGCCCTGCAGAAGGATATCGAGGCGCGGCATGGCCCCTCGGACCTGCCCGGCTGGGGCGGTCGCAAGCCGTCCAAGGGGCGCAAGGGGCGGCGCTGAGCGCTTGAGAATATCTCGCAAACTGTCCCGCGCCTGAGTCGCGGGCCTAGGGTCGCCGCCAGCAAGACAGGGGGAGGCCCATGCCGGCTCGCTTCGCACCCAAGCTGCTCACCGTTTTCAAGGAAGGCTACGGACTTCCGGAGTTGCGCGCCGACGCCGTCGCCGGCCTGACGGTGGCCATCGTCGCCCTGCCCCTGTCCATGGCCATCGCCATCGCCTCCGGCGTGTCGCCGGACCGAGGCCTGTTCACCGCCATCGTCGGCGGTTTCCTGGTGTCGCTGTTGGGCGGCAGCCGGTTCCAGATCGGCGGGCCGGCGGGCGCGTTCATCGTCCTGGTGGCGGCGACGGTGCGGGCGCATGGGCTCGACGGTCTGCTGCTGGCGACCATGCTGTCGGGGCTGATGCTGACGGTCCTGGGGCTGATCCGGGCCGGCGCCTTCATCCGCTACATGCCCTATCCGGTGACGGTGGGGTTCACCGCCGGGATCGCGGTGATCATCTTCGCCAGCCAGATCAAGGACCTGTTCGGTCTGACCCTGTTGGGGCCTGAGCCAGGGGAATTGGCCGCCAAGCTTGGGGCGCTCATCAGGGCTGCGCCAACGGCGAACCCCCAGGCTATCGGGCTGGCGGTCGGCGTGATGGTTGTGATCCTGGGCCTGAAGCGGTTCCGCCCCCAGTGGCCGGGCATGCTGATCGCCGTCACCCTGGCCGGGGTGACAGCGCAGGTCGCGCAGCTGGACGTCGTGACCATCGGTGAGCGGTTCGGGGCCCTGGCCCAGGGCCTGCCGGCGCCCAGGCTGCCGGCGCTCGGTTGGGACAAGGTTCAGGCGGTCCTGCCCTCGGCCCTGTCCTTCACCCTGCTGGGGGCGATTGAGAGCCTGTTGTCGGCGGTGGTGGCCGACAGCATGACCGGCCGGCGGCACCGGCCAGATACGGAACTGATCGCCCAGGGGATCGCCAATATCGGCTCGGCCCTGTTCGGCGGGATCGTGGTGACAGGGACCATCGCCCGGACCGCGACCAATGTGCGCTCAGGCGCGCGGGGGCCGGTGGCGGGGATGCTGCATGCGGCGTTCCTGTTGGCCTTCATGGTGATCGCCGCGCCCCTGGCGGCCTACATCCCCCTGGCGGCGCTGGCCGGGTTGCTGGCGGTGGTGGCCTGGAACATGGCCGAGAAGCATGAGTTCGCGGTTCTGCTGCGGGCCTCGAAGGCGGACGCGGCGGTGCTGCTGACCACCTTCGGCCTGACCCTGGCCAAGGACCTGTCGACGGGGATCGTGGCGGGCTTTTCCCTGGGGGCGCTGCTGTTCATTCACCGCATGGCCTCGCAGGTGGAGGTGCAGGGGCTGGAGGACGAGCCGGATGGCTTTGACCCGGTCTTGACCGCGGATCGCGACATCGCAGTGATGAAGATCGCCGGGGCCTTCTTCTTCGGCGCCACGGCCCAGGTGGGCGCGACCCTGGACGAGATCGGGGATCGGCCGAAGGGCTATGTGCTGGACCTGTCGGAGGTGCGGCTGTTGGACTCGTCCGGTGTGGCGGCGATCAGCGGCTTCGCTCGCAACGCCCAACGGCGCGGAGCCAGGGTCTATCTGGCCGGGGCGGACAAGGCGGTGCGTCGGGCCCTGATGGCTCAGGGGCTGACGCCGCCGGTGGTTAGGTATCGGTCCAGCGCCGAGGCGGCGGTGCGGGCGCTTAAGGCGCCGCTGTCGCCACCGTCAGACGCGGCGCATCCGGGGTAAGGCGTCGGCCATTGGCCGCCAGGTCGAGCAGGAGTTGGGTGGGGTTGCGCATCTGCGGCGGCGGAGGCGAGCCCACAGGCCACTTGATGTTCTGGGTGACGCCGGGGGCGTAGACCTCAGTGTGCAGCTGAGCCGTGCCGCTGACGACGCCGATCGGCTGGCCGGCGCTGACGGTGTCGCCGACTTTCAGATGATGGGCGGCCAGGGAGTTGGCGCGGACCTCGCCATAGAGGGCGACCATATCCTTGTGGGCGATGAGGATGGCCCAGGTCTCCTCGCCGCCGTCCTCGGGCGCGCGGACCAGGAACTTGTAGAAGGCGACGATCTTGCCGTCCTCCATGGCCACCACCGCATCGCCCTCGGCGGCGGTGAGGTCGACGCCCACGTGACGGCGGGTCTGGGGCTTGGACGGATCAGAGGGGCGGCGGCTGTCGAAGGTCCGCATAGGATCGCCCTGAGCGTGGCCGTCGGCGAGCACCGCTGGAACCACCAGGGCGTTGGGCCGGGCGGTCACCACCGGCCAATAGCGGATCGGCGTCGTTGACCCGGCCATGGGCACGGGCGCGGGGGCCGGGAGGCTGGCCGCGATCAGGCGGGCGTCATCGGCGCCGGCCGGCCAGGGCGCACCCAGAAGGGCGGCCGTGGCGAGGACGGCGCCCAGGCGCATCAGCCGGCGGTCTCCAGCTGGGCGTAACCCATCTGCTCGTTCAGACGGTCCATGACCTCGATCGCCGCCTCCGGAACCACGGTGCCTGGGGCGAAGATCGCCGCGACGCCGAAATCGCGCAAGGCCTGGAAGTCCTCGGGCGGTATCACGCCTCCGACAACGACCAGGATGTCGGGACGGCCCAGCTTGGCGAGCTCGGCCTTGAGTTCCGGCACCAGGGTCAGGTGGCCGGCGGCCAGCGAACTCGCGCCCACCACATGGACGTTCTCGGCCACGGCCTGGGCGGCGGCCTCGGCGGGGGTCTGGAACAGGTCGCCAATATCGACGTCGAATCCGAGGTCGACGAAGCCCGAGGCGATCACCTTCTGGCCGCGGTCGTGGCCGTCCTGGCCCATCTTGGCGACCATGATCTTGGGTTTGCGGCCGTCGGCCTGGCGGAAGGCCTCGATCATCGCTTTGGCGCGGTCTCCGGCCGGGGTGGGGCCGGCGGCCTTCTGGTAGACGCCGCTGACCGCGGAGGCCTTGGCGGCGTGGCGGTTGAAGACCTTTTCCAGGGCGTAGCTGATCTCGCCCACGGTCGCCTTGGCGCGGGCCGCCTCGACGGAGAGTTCGAGCAGGTTGGCGCCGCCGGCCGCGCCGTTGGTCAGGGCGGTGAGGGCGGCCTCAACCGCGACCGGATCGCGCTCGGCCTTCAGGCGGGCGAGCTTTTCCAGCTGGCGCTCGCGGACGGCGGAGTTGTCGACCTTGAGCACCGGGATCTCGTCGGCGGTCTCGGGCTTGTAGCGGTTGACCCCGACCACCGACTGACGGCCGGAATCGATGCTGGCCTGGGTGCGGGCCGAGGCTTCCTCGATGCGACGCTTGGGCAGGCCGTCCTCGATGGCCTTGGCCATGCCGCCCAGGGCTTCGACCTCGGCGATGTGCTCCAGGGCGCGGGCGGCGAGGTCGGCGGTCAGGCGCTCGATATAGTAGGAGCCGCCCCAGGGATCGACGACGCGGTTCTGGCCGCTCTCCAGCTGCAGGAACAGCTGGGTGTTGCGGGCGATCCGGGCCGAGAAGTCGGTGGGCAGGGCCAGGGCCTCGTCCAGCGAGTTGGTGTGCAGGCTCTGGGTTTGGCCGCCGGCCGCGGCCATGGCCTCGACGACGGTGCGGGCGACGTTGTTGTAGACGTCCTGGGCCGCGAGGCTCCAGCCGCTGGTCTGGGTGTGGGCGCGCAGGGACAGGGAGCGGCTGTCCTTGGGGTCGAAGTTCTCCTTCATGAGCTTGGCCCACAGCAGGCGGCCAGCGCGCTGCTTGGCGATCTCCATGAAGGTGTTCATGCCGGCGTTCCAGAAGAACGACAGGCGCGGGGCGAACTGGTCGACGGTCATGCCGGCGGCGACGCCGGCGCGGACATACTCGATCCCGTCGGCCAGGGTGTAGGCCAGCTCCAGGTCGAGCGTCGCCCCGGCTTCCTGGATGTGATAGCCGGAAATCGAGATCGAGTTGAACTTCGGCATTTCGCGCGAAGTATATGAAAAGATATCCGAAATGATCCGCATCGAGGGCGCGGGCGGATAGATGTAGGTGTTCCGGACCAGGAACTCCTTGAGGATGTCGTTCTGGATCGTGCCCGACAGTTGGGCGTGGCTGACGCCCTGTTCCTCGGCGGCGACGATGTAAAGGGCCAGGATCGGCAGCACCGCGCCGTTCATGGTCATCGAGACGCTCATCTTGTCGAGCGGGATGCCGTCAAACAGGGTCCGCATGTCCAGGATGGAGTCGATGGCGACGCCCGCCATGCCGACGTCGCCCTTCACCCGGGGGTGATCGGAATCGTAGCCGCGGTGGGTGGCCAGGTCGAAGGCGATGGACAGGCCCATCTGACCTGCGGCCAGGTTGCGGCGGTAGAAGGCGTTGGAGTCCTCGGCCGTGGAGAAGCCGGCGTACTGGCGCACGGTCCACGGGTTGGTGAGGTACATGGTCGGGTAGGGACCGCGCACGAAGGGCGCGAGGCCAGGATAGCCGGCGAGCGCATCCAGGCCGGCGATGTCTGCCTTGGCGTAGCCGGTCTTCACGGCGATGCCTTCAGGGGTTTCCCAGGCGGGGCCGGCCGGCGCGGCGCCGGCGGACGGCGGGGCGTAGGCCAGGGTCGCGAAGTCGGGGAAACGGCTCATTGGGCGGCCTCATGGGCTTGGGCGAGGCGGATCGGGCGCAGGGGCGGGCAGTGGCCGTCCGGACCGGGCAGGCGGGGCGAGGGAGCGTCGACGGCCTTGGGCGTGACGCGCTCCACCTCGACCGGCGCCTGTTGGGTCGGCGGGAAGGCGGTGACGCCGACGATACGCGGCTTGGGATCACGGGCGGCGACCACCTTGGCGACCTCGTCGGCGACGAGGCCGGCGGCCAGGGCGTTGATCAGGCCGCCCTTGGCCTCGATGGCCTGGACCTGGGTCCAGGCGGCGCGGGCGATCTCGTCGGTGAGGGTCTCGACATAGCCGGCGCCGGCGGCGGGGTCGGCGACGCGGCCGAGGTGAGCCTCTTCCATCAGCACCAACTGGGTGTTGCGGCTCTGGCGGCGGGCGAAGGCGGTGGGCGGGCCGAGGGGATCGGTGAATGCGCCGAGCACCACGGCGTCCGCGCCGCCGACCGAGGCGCCGAAGGCGGCCGAGGTCAGGCGCAGCATGTTGGTCCAGGCGTCCTGGGCGGCCAGCATGCGGGCCGAGGACCGGGCTTCGATCCGGGCGGGGACCGAGACACCGCAGGCGGCGGTGACCTGGGCCCAGAGCAGGCGGGCGGCCCTCAGCTTGGCGATGGTCAGGAAGTAGTCGACGTCGGCGGACAGGCCCAGCACGATGCGGCTGAAGGCGTCCTCCATCGACATGCCGGCCACAACGGCGGCCTTGGCGTAGGCGATGGCCGAGGCGATGGCGAAGGCCAGTTCGCCGGCTTCGCCGCCGCCGGCCTCATGGACCACACGTCCGGAGGCCAGGAACAGGGTGGCCTTGGGATAGATCTCGGCCAGACGCGCGCCGACGGTGGCGGCGGAGACGAGATGGCTTTCGACGGGACCCGGGCTCTCGCCGGCTTCGGCGAAGGCGCTCAAGGGATCCATGTGGAAGGCCAGCACGGCGTTCGGGGCGGACTTGGCGAAGGCGCTCAGCCAATCGGCGGCCTTGGGCCCGAGAAAGCCGGCGTCGAGGGCCACAGACGCCAGCTCCACCAGGACGCCGTCGAGGGCCTTGGCGAGGGCCTCGGGCGAGCCGACGGCGACGCCGGCCTGGCCGGTCGGGTCCAGGCGCACGAGGACCGAGGCCGCGCCGCCTTCCAGATCTCTGATCAGCTGATTGCGGGCCGCCGCGGGGTCCGGGTGCGTGGTGGCGACCCGCAGATCCCAGGGGCGTTCCACGTCATAGGGACGGGTGGCCAGGACCGGGGCGTTGTCGGGCGCTTCGTAGAGCGGCTCGATGGCCAGGCCTTCCGGGGTGGCCTTGCGCAGGCTCTCGAAAGGGGCGTCCTTGAGGGTCTTCTCGACCAGGGACCGCCATTGGTCGGCGGTGGCGGCCGGGAAGGGGCTGGTGATCTGGGGCGCAGGGTTCGTCATCGCGCGCCAGATGGGCCGTTCGGGGCTTGGGCGTCAAGTTCACGCGAGGTCACGCCGAGGCCGGTCTTGCATGGTGAAGGCGACCATGCTTACGCTGTAAAAATAAGAACCCCATCGATTGGAAACGCGCCCATGGCCCTGCCTCCTGTTCTTCGTGATCGTCTCCGCCTGCCGGTGATCGCCTCGCCGCTGTTCATCATCTCCAATCCGGACCTGGTGATCGCCCAGTGCAAGGCGGGCATCGTCGGCTCATTCCCGGCTCTGAATGCACGGCCGGCGAGCCAACTAGACGAATGGCTGGCGCGGATCACCGAGGAGCTGGCCGACTGGGACCGCAAGAACCCGGACCGCCCGTCGGCGCCGTTCGCCGTGAACCAGATCGTGCACAAGACCAATGACCGGCTCGAGCACGACGTCGAGATGTGCGTGAAGTACAAGGTGCCGGTGATCATCACCTCGCTGGGCGCCCGCGAGGACGTGAACGCCGCCCTGCATTCCTATGGCGGCGTCGTGATGCACGACGTGATCAATGACCGCTTCGCCCGCAAGGCGGTTGAGAAGGGCGCCGATGGCCTGATTCCCGTCGCCGCCGGCGCCGGCGGCCACGCCGGGCACCTGAGCCCCTTCGCCCTGATCCAGGAGATTCGCGCCTGGTTCGACGGGCCGATCGCTCTGTCGGGCTCGATCGCCAACGGCGCCGCCATCCTGGCCGCCCAGGCCATGGGCGCGGACCTGGCCTATATCGGCTCGGCCTTCATCGCGACCAAGGAGGCCAACGCGGAGCAGGGCTACAAGGACATGATCGTGTCCTCGAGCGGCGACGACATCGTCTATTCGAACCTGTTCACCGGGGTGCACGGCAACTATCTGCGGCCGTCGATCATCGCGGCCGGCCTGGACCCGGACAACCTGCCGGAATCGGATCCGTCGAAGATGAACTTCGGTTCGGGTGGCAACACCAAGGCCAAGGCCTGGAAGGACATCTGGGGCTGCGGCCAGGGCATCGGCGCCCTGCACGACATCCCCTCGGCGGGCGACCTGGTGGACCGGTTCGCGGCCGAATATGAGGCGGCCAAGGCGGACCTGGCGGCCAAGACCGCGCTGACCGCCGGCAAGGCGCTGCAGCCGGCCGAATAGGCTGACGCTCAGGCTGAACGGCATGGGCCCCGCGCTGCAAGGCGCGGGGCTTTTTCTTAGCTGCGGACCCGACCGTTCATATCGTCGCCCGCGTTGTCCGGCAGGCGGACGTAGAAGATCAGGCTGAGGAAGGTCAGGCCGCCGATCACCAAGAAGGCCGGCGAGATGGTGTCGACGGTCATGTGGGTCTGGTGGTGGGAGACCATGAAGACGTGCAGCAGGGTGGCGGCCAGGCCGATGCCGATGGACTGGGTCAGTTGTTGGGCCATGGAAGACATGGTCGAGGCCCGGCTCATCTGGTGCTGCTCGATCTCGGCGTAGGACAGGCCATTCAGGCTGGTGAACTGCAGCGACCGGAAGAAGCCGCCGACCAGCAGGATCAGCATGATCACATAGTGCGGGGTGTCGGCCTTGAAGAGGGCGTAGGCCAGGAAGCTGACGCCGGTGATGACGGCGTTGACGCAGAGCACGCGGCGGAAGCCGAAGCGGCGGAGGATGGGCGGGGCGGCGGTCTTCATCACCAGGGCGCCGGCGGCGCTGATGAAGGTCATGGCGCCGGCCTGGAAGGCGCTCATGCCGAAGCCGATCTGCAGCAGCATGGCCAGCATGAAGGGCATGGCGCCCATGGCCAGGCGCATGAAGCCGCCGCCGACCACCGAGGCCGTGAAGGTCTGGAGCCTGAACAGGGACAGGTCGAGGATGGCGTGCGGGTTGCTGCGGGAATAGACGCCGTAGGCGACCAGACAGGCGAGACCGAAGCCGAACAAGCCGGCGACGGCCAGGGGCGGCAGGAAGGCGCGGCCGAGGTTCTCGAAGCCGAAGATCAGGGCGGCGAGGCCGACGCCGGTCAGCACGATGCCGATGAGGTCGATGGGCGGGGCGTCCTGCTCGGCGACATTGGGCACATAGCGCTGGATCAGCACGCTGCCGACGGCGGCGATGGGCAGGTTCATGAAGAAGATCCAGCGCCAGTCCGCGAAGGTGACGATGGCGCCGCCCAGCAGCGGGCCAATCACCGGGCCGAGCAGGGCGGGCATGGTGAGCACCGACATGGCGCCGACCAGTTCGGCCTTGGGCGTGGTGCGCAGGAGCACAAGCCGGCCGACCGGCAGCATCATGGCCCCGGCGATCCCCTGAACGAAACGGGCCGCCACCAGCTGGGTCAGGTTGTTGGCGAAGCCGCAGGCGGCGGAGGCCAGGGCGTAGAGGATGGTGGCGGTCAGGAAGACGCGCTTGGCCCCGAACTTGTCGGCCGCCCAGCCGGAGACGGGCAGGAAGATCGCCGCGGCCAGGATGTACATCGAGATGGCCAGGTTCAGGCGCAGGGGATCCTCGTGCATCACCCGGGCCAGGGTGGGCAGGGCGTTGGACAGCACCGTGGCGCTGAGGGTCTGCATCATCATCGCCGCGCCGATGATGCCGGGGACGATCCAGCCTCGGGTGAAGGCGTCGCGGCTTTCCGCGGCGGTGTCGACGGCGGCTTCGGTCATGCGTCGAGGCTCAGCAGCTTGAGAAGGGCGGGGGCGGCCTGGGCGATCTGGTCGCGTTCAGCCTCGGAAAGTTGGGTGAGACGGCTGGAGAGCCAGTCATTGCGCAGGCGGCGGATGTCCTCGATGCGGGCGTCGCCGGCGGGGGTGACGGCCAGGCCGGAGCGTCGGCCGTCTTCCGCATGGTCGGCGCGGGCCACCCAGCCCGCGGTCTCCAGACGTTTGACGTGGCCGCTCATGGTGGGGCGGGACAGGCGTTCGGCGTCGGCGAGCTCGCAGACCCCGACGCCGGGATTGCGATGGATCTGACCCAGGATCAGGGCGTCCAGGGCGGAGACCCCGGCCTTCTGAGCCTCCTGGCGCAGGCGGCGAGAGAGGCGCAGCAGCAGCGGGCGCAGGGCGTCTGCGAGCAGCTCCGGGGCGGCGGTAGTGGGGGATGTGGGCATGGCAATCTAGTTAGATAGGCGAACTATCTTGTAGGCGAAGATCCGCGGATGCGCAAACCTGGGCGGTCAGGGGGCGCTGGAAAGGCGGCGCAGCCGTCGGGCCTGGCGCAGGGCGCTGGCCACCTGGACGGAGATGTCGTGAACCAGGTCGCCGCAGGCCGAAGGGGTGTCGCCGCGGGCCGTGGCGGACCGCAGGCGCTCACCCAGGTTCAAGGCTGCATCGCAGGCGCGCTGTAGGCTAGCGACTATCGATGTGAAGTCCCCCTGAGGTGACGCGGCCCAGGCCGCCCGGCGCAGGATCTTGGCGTGGGCTGCGGCCAGGATCTGACTATCGGTGCGGGGCGGATGCGGGGGTGCGGATAGTCCCGACCAGGAGACGCCAGCCGCGCGAAGATCGGCCAGGCCCATCAGCCGATCGATCTCATGCTCCTGGGCGATGGCGTCTTCGAGATCGAGCGGGGTCATGCGTGAAATGTATTAAATATACAGTTTTGCGCAATCAAAAGCTGTAGTGGTCAGCCGCCTCGCACGATGATCCGGCGGGCCTGGAAGGGCGGGATGATGGCGGTGATGTGGGCCGCCCAGCGCAGGCGGGCGTCGTGTCGCGTGGGGCCGGCGACGCTCTCGAGGTCGTAGCGTCCCGGCGAGCTGCCCCGCAGCAGCCGCTTGACCAGCACCTCGTCGCTCTCGGTTTCAACCACCACGACGTGGGTAGACGACGCAGCGAAGAGCCTGACCGATCGCATTCAGCAGATTGGTCAGCAGGACCCCTACAGCTTTGTTGCGCCGGTCTCGGATCTGGAGCGGATGGCGGCGAACGGTGCGTCAAAGCTGGGCGGCGGAGACCCCAAGGCGATTGGTGGGGCGGACTGGTATGCCGACCTCATGGGGCGGGCTGCACCCAGCGTCAGCGCCGCGAGCCTCTTGGACAACCTCAACGCCTACATGAACCCCTATCGCGACATGGTCACCAACGCTCAGATGGCGGACTTTGACGCCGACGCGGGGCGCACGCGAGCCAGCCAGACCTTGCAGATGGCTCAGCAGGGGGCGTTTGGGGGATCCGGCGCCGCGCTCACGCGGTCGCTGACCGAAGGCGAGCTGGCCCGGGCGCGAAACGCGCAGCTGGCTAAGTCTCTAGCGGACATGTTCAACACTGGCGCCGCCCTATCGAACCAGGACTCCGATCGTCGCCAGCAGGCGGCAGTCTCCAACGCCCAGCTGGCGCAGCAGCACAATCAGTGGCTGGGCCAGCTCGCGGCGGATCGGCAGGCCAATGAACGGGCCAATCTAGCCACCCAGGCGGCGCTAGGCCAACAGATGCGCGCCGCGGACCAGACCTATCGCGAGGCGCCGCTGACGGCGTTGGCCAAACAGGTGGACATGTTCTCGGGCCTTCCGCTTTCGCTGTTTCATGGCCAGATCACGGATACAGCGGGGCGAACAAGTTCGACCCAAAGGACTTCGGGCTTGGACTCATCTGACGTCGCCCAGGCGGCGCAGATCGCCGCCATGATCATCTAGACGCTCTAGTTCAGGGGAGCGGGCCCAAGCGTCGTGACAAGGCCGCAAGGTAGGTCGCAACGTCGTCCGGCCAACTGCAGACAATGGCTTCTAAGCCTGCGGTATTGAGCGCGTACAAAGCCCTCAGAGCCTCTTCGTAGCCGGGGAGGTCTCCCGCCAGCGTCGTCATGGCGCGATGGATGGCGGCCTGAGCGGCGCGCGGGTCGGCCTCTGAGGTCTTGCGGGCGGCTTCGACAAGTCGGCGCAGGGCCGCAGAGGCCCCTCCAGGCTGCTGCGCCAGCCAGTCCCAATGGCGCGGCAAGAGCGTCACTTCACGCGCTGTAACGCCCAGTTTCGGGCGCCCCCGAGCAGGCTTCTGGGGGGGGCTAGCGTGGCCCGCCTCGAAATCTCGGGTTTCTCCGGACAGATCTGAGAGCACCACGATGTGGCTTAGTCCCGCGCGGGCCGCTTGTTGTGCGGCGCTGGAGACCTCCGGCCAAGAGCCGTGGGCCAGCCGCTTTGGGCCGCTGAAGGCGGTAAAGGTCTCTGGCGGATCGAGGTCGTCCATGGCGTCTCCTTCGGCGAGATTTTAGCCCGGGCAAAATTTGACGCAAGCGGATCAAATGGATTGATGCTGATGAACCTAGACGCCGGACAGCTGATCGCCACCGTGGTGACGGGCGCCGCCGGTGGTGGCGGGCTCTCTACCTTGCTGACCTGGCTTGCCCGGCGGCAGCGCTCGCAAGCCTATACGATGGGGGCGGTAGATCATGCGGTGCAGACAGCAATGTCCGCGGTCACAGCGGCGCTAGAACGAACTGAGGCCCGACTTGGACTGGTCGAGGCGCAGCATGGGGACTGTCAGACCAAGCTCACCCTGGTCCACCAAAGACTGGACGCCAGTGAGCGGGAACGCGCCGCGATCAAGGCTGAGCTGGACCGTGTGCTGAGCACCCGGCTGCAGACGGTGACCTAGCGGCGGCTGCGCTAGATTGATTTTCAGGAGATTGGCGGAGACCCAAGCATCTCAGGACGCTTGGGTCTCCATGGTGCCGCCGGGCAGGATTGAACTGCCGACCTCAGCCTTACCAAGGTTTTTGTGGGCGCGCTAATTGTATATATAAAACAATATCATAAAGCGAATTTTCTTTCATGCTCCCCGGATTCTCCCCCAGAACAAAGCGGGAAAATTTGGAGCCATAAGCACTCATTTGCCTTCGTGAGGGCTAGGTGTCCGTGGACCTGGTTCAGGCTGTGTGGTTAGCTTCTTGAGACCTGTCGGGACGAAAGGGTGCATGCCTTCTTCAGGCCACTGCATTTGACGGCTTCTACCAAGGGAGGCCAGCGGCGACGGTTTTCTTGTTGTCGCAGCCAGTGCTGAGCGATGAGCTTCCGTGCGAGCCTACAAATTTATTGAGCCGCAGTATCTTGCCGGAGCGCTATCTGGGCGTCTGCTCCTGCGTCCGCTCCACGCTTACGCGTCACTGGAGAATGGCCTGGCTGACGATCTTGATGGTGCTGTCCGACTAGAATGGCCCGGTCGCCGGGTCGTGACGTCCGGCTCTAGAGAGGCAATGATCGCCCAACGTATTGGCTTCAGTCTCGGGCCAGGAGTCCATGCGACTTTCGATGGTGTCTCCGGAACGCGGCTAGTCCAGCCTGGGCTTGCCTTTTGCACCTGTGCGACGCCAGCCAATGTTGAACTTCGGAAACAGGGCAGAACCGCGATCATCGAGATTCTGGATGTTGACGAGTTGGGCCGGCGTCTCGCAGCTGCCCACCCCGACCGTCTTGGTGCCCCGACTGCGCGTTCGGTTCGCTATGAGAACCGGGTCTTCCGTGCGGATCAGCCAATTCTGCCTGAGCCGAATGCATTCATCAAAGACAAGGCGTTTCAGAGCGAAAAGGAGATCCGGATCGTATGGCCGACCATCAGCGGTGAGATTCCAGAACAATTCACCACTGCCGCGCCTGGAATTGCCCCTCTGTTGCGGCACTATGCCTGATCGCTAGCCCGCCCCCCGGGGCGATGTATCTGGTTAGCCGCCTCCTTGAGCGCGCCAGCGATGCAGCGACATCATCCTTGTTTCCCTCAATTTTTGGGGGCTTGCTCAAGGGTAATCTGGATGGCGCGCTCGGGCTCCACCGGCTGCCGCGTGATCTACCAAGGCGCGAAGCGCATCGGTGCGCCACACCATGCCCAGGTCGGATTCGGCGCTGATTCGGCCGCTGTATATGCCGAGCAACTGGGTGGATTCCTTTCTGACGCGGATCCAACGGTTGCCACGCAGGGCCGGCGGGGAGGTGCCATCCTCTGCAACTGAGAGGGTATTCGGCATAACTGGAGACCCGGACTGGCCCTTCCGCGCCCGACAGTCGATGAGGAAGACGGGCAGCCCCTCGAAATCGAGCGCTGGATTGGATGCCACGAAGCCGGTGCTGAAAATTGGCCAGGTATTCTCTATGGCCTTCCCGAAGGGATATCCGATCACCGAAACGATATCTGTTGGGTGTAGGCTTCCGTATAGCTCTGGCTGGTCCAAGGATAGGGGCACCAGGCGAATTATCGGATCGTGTTCAATCGGTATTGCAACAAGATCCGCGCGTCGCCTCAAGGCTGGATGCTCAAACCAAGTCGGCTCGTTGTCGTAATAGAGCTCAATTCGTTTGAATATCCAAGGCGAGTTGGGTTCGACATCAACATGGAAAAGAACCTCTAGTGCCTCCGGCACTGCCCCATGCTCATTGAGGACCTCGTTGGTCACATTGTCCCTGCCCGTGACGACGTGCCGGTTTGTGACCACATAGACCTGCTCCTCAGACTGGATCGTGAAACAGGTTGCGGTTCCAAGGGTGAGGTCTCGGAATTTCGCACGGACGAAGAGCGCCGCCATCTCCGCGGGGCTAACCGTAGCAATCGGCGTGGTGATATTGCCCCGCATGGCCGCCCCCAATGAGTCTTCGGATTTTCTAGCTAGATCCTCTCTCGAAGTGATCTCCAAGAGCCGTCAATTCTCGCTGGACGAGCTTACCCACATCGGTTCGGTCCGCCCACTCGACGGTCAATTCGGCGTCGGCCAATAGCCGCTCAAGGGTGCCAGGGATCGCGGTCCTTTGCCGAGCTCGGCTACAGCGGTCGGAGACAAAGTGGTCTGCCTAGTCGAGTCCTGGCTAGTCTGGGCGCGGCATGCGCAGTGGCGACCTCATCCTTGCTTCCCGCAAATTCCCCACCTCTCAAAAATGAGAGATTGGTTGCGCATTGATTTTGTTCGGAAAAATCAGGCGCCGCAACTTTGCGATTACGGCAAAACCTGGGGGAGTGGGATGAGGTCCCCCGGAAAAACCTTATATTTTTCCGGGGGATATGGTGCCGCCGGGCAGGATTGAACTGCCGACCTCAGCCTTACCAAGGATGCGCTCTACCACTGAGCTACGGCGGCGAAAGGCGAGGCGGGGGCTATAGCTAAACCCGCGGCCGGAGTGAAGCGGAAAAGCGCGGAAAGTGTGCTTGACGTGAGCCGGTCCCTAGCGCACCGGGGGTATGTGATGGAAAAGCCGTCGAAATCTCCAATTCCGGATCGCGAAGCCAAGCTCGCTGAAGCCCTGCGAAAGAACCTCAGGCGCCGAAAGGCAGGGGGCAATGCTCGCCCGGGGGAACCCAGCAAGGACGAATCTGGCGCCGAGGTGATAGGCGAGGGCGACTAATCGCGTTGGTTTGGCCCGTAGGTTCGCGCGGCCCGACGATTCTGATCGAGGCTACGTGTGACGGAATACGCACCCCTGAAACTCCTGGCCGCCGACGCGGAGGACCTGAAGGTTGTGGCGTCGGCGCTGCAAGATGCGGTGGCCAAGATCGGTGATATCGAATTCGATGCGCGGCGCAGGCTCCTGACAATCGGCTTCAACCGGTACTGTTGGGAAGTGGGCTCCGACCTTCGTGTTCGCAGTGGTCTGCAGGTGGGCTCGGTCATGGGCCTGCAGGCTCGCAACCTGCGCCGGCACGCGCGCGACGCGGTGGTGGAGTTGCTCACCATCGCCTTTGAACCGGATGAAGAGCCGGGGGGCGCGCTGATCCTGAGCTTCTCGGGCGGCGGAGATCTGCGGGCGCGCGTTGAGTGCGTGGACCTCGTCCTGGCCGACGTATCGGCGCCGTGGCCCGCACGCCGCACTCCGACGCACGATCTCTGACAGGCATGGCGTCTGGCGGGCCGCATCGCTAAGTAGCCGCCATGCGCAGCTTCAAATTTTCAGACCCCGGGTTCGAGGCCGCCTTCGCCGCCTTTATCGATGAGCGTCGTGAGACGCCCGAAGAGGTGGATGCGGCCGTTCGCGACGTGCTGGCCGCCGTGAAGGCCGAAGGTGTGGCGGCCCTGTTGCGGTTCTCAAAGGACTTTGACCGGGTCGAACTGACGGAAGAGACCTTGCGGGTCTCGGCCGATGAGATCGCGGCCGGCGCGGCCGAGTGCGCGCCTGAGGTACGCGCAGCGATCGACTTCGCAGCGAAGCGCATCCGGGCCTACCACGAGCGCCAACGGCCGGCTGACCAGAGCTTTGTAGACGAGGCCGGCGTGCAGCTTGGCTGGCGTTGGACGCCTCTTGAAGCTGTCGGCATCTATGTTCCAGGTGGGCGTGCGGCCTATCCTTCCACCGTTCTGATGAACGCTGTGCCTGCGGCAGCGGCAGGGGTGTCGCGGATCGCGATGGTGACGCCGCCCGGGCGTCTGCAGCCCGCGGTGCTCGCCGCCGCCCAAGCCGCCGGCGTCACCGAGATTTGGCGTGTGGGGGGGGCGCAGGCTGTCGCCGGCCTCGCCTATGGCGCGGGGCCGATCAAGCCGGTCGACAAGATTGTCGGCCCCGGCAACGCCTATGTGACCGCCGCCAAGCGGCGGGTCTATGGGACCGTGGGGATTGATGCGCTCGCGGGCCCTTCTGAGATTGTGGTGGTGGCCGATGCGGCCAACGACCCTGATTGGATCGCCGCCGATCTGCTGTCTCAGGCAGAACATGACCCCGCGGCGCAATCGATCCTCATCACCGATGATGAAGCCTTCGCCGCAGCCGTGGCCGCGAGTGTCGAGCGTCAGATCGGACAACTGGACACCGGAGATGTCGCGGCCGCGTCCTGGCGCGATCACGGCGCCGTCGTGGTGGCGCCCCTTGATGCAGCGCCTGGCCTGGTCGACCTGATCGCGCCGGAGCATGTCGAGTTCGCTGTCGAGCAGCCGGAGCGCCTGTCCGACAAGGTTCGGCACGCCGGCGCGATCTTCCTTGGCCGCTACACGCCCGAAGCCATCGGCGACTACGTGGCCGGCTCAAACCACGTGCTCCCGACCAGCCGGGCAGCTAGGTTCTCGTCCGGGCTTTCGCTCTACGACTTCATCAAGCGGACTTCGATCGTGAAGTGTGACGCGGACTCGTTCGGTGTGCTGGGTCCGCACACGAGGGTGCTGGCCGAGGCCGAAGGCCTGCCGGCGCATGCGTGCTCCGCGTCCATCCGGCTTAACCGGTAGGAACTGTCCCAGGCGTCTCGACGTTCGGCCCCACGGGTGGGCCAAGCTTCGAGATCGTCACAACATGTCCGTCACCAATGCTGCAGGCGCGGAGACCGCGGCCTATGGACAGCCCTCGGCCGCCGAGAAACTGATAACCCTGGGGCGGGAGGCCTGGGCCGCCCTGGCTCGCCTCGATAGCAGGGAAGTGGCGGTGAACCTCGCCCTGTCTGCCGTGGTGGTCCTGGCGGCGCTCGGCCTCATCGCACTGCTGCGCCGATTGTTTGATCGCTGGCTCGCCCGGTTCGCCACCGACACCCCGGCCGATGTCAAGGATCCACGAACGCCCCGCGCCGCGGGCCTCAGCTGGCTCTTGCTCCGATTGGCGATCCTGGGCGGAGCGCTGATCCTGGTGGCGGGGGTTTGGGGTGTCGATCTGTCGGTCCTGGGCGGCGGAGCGCTAGGCGCTCTGCTTCGCGCCATCGGGGTGATCATCCTGGCTGTGGCCGCCATCGAGATTGCAGGCTTCGTGGTCGATCACCTGGTGGCGGGCGTCGCAAAGCGTAGTCGCGATGTCCGACGGGCGGCTCAGGTCCGCACACTCGGGCCCCTGATCCGCGGTTTCATCCAAACCGTTCTGGTGGTGGTCTCGACCTTGACCTTCCTCTCCGAGATCGGCGTCAAGGTTGGGCCCCTGTTGGCCAGCGCCGGTGTGGTCGGTGTCGCCATCGGCTTCGGCGCTCAGACCCTTGTGAAGGACTTTTTGACCGGGCTGTTCCTGATCGCCGAGGACGTAGTCTCGGTGGGAGACAATGTTCAGATCGCCGAGTTCGGGGGGGCGGTCGAGGCCATGACCCTGCGCACAATCCGCCTCCGGGACCAAAACGGCACCCTGCACATCTTCCCCTATTCCGAGGCCCAGGTGATCCACAACCGGACTAAGACCTTCTCCTCCTATGTGTTCGAGGTGATGGTCACCTACGGCTCCGACATCGACCACGCCTTGCGTGTGATGGGGGACCTGGGCGACGAGATGCGGCGTGACCCTGACTTCGGCCGCAAGATCATCCGTCCCTTTGAAGTCCTGGGCGTTGATCGTCTGGATCCTATGGGGGTGCTGCTGAAGGCGCGGGTGACCACCCACCCTCGTGACCAATGGAGTGTCGGGCGAGAGTACAATCGCCGGCTCAAGCTCGCCTTCGAACGGGAAGGGGTTGAACTGGCCTATCGCCCGGTCGGCGCGCCTGCGCCCACGATCCCGACCGCAAAGCTCGACCGGGAGACCCCTGCTGATCCGGATGTCGTCGAGGCGCCGCTGGATCCGAAAGCTGAACAGAAACTGTCAGCCCCGCCCCGAGGAGGTTCAGGTTCGAGGTCCTAGGGTGGCGTCATCGGAGCTCGAGAGGGTTCCGGACACATTCTGAACGGAGACCACCCATGACCCAACTGACCTCCAAGCTGATGCGCGGCGCGATCGCCGCCACTCTGGCCGGCGCGATCACTGCGGGCGCCGTCTCGACCGCTTCGGCCCAGGACTACCGCGCCCCGACGGGCGGCGGCCTTGGCTCCGTCGTCAGCTGCGATGCGCCTGGCGGCAAGCAGGCCGGCGGTGCGCTGATCGGCGCCCTGCTGGGCGCGGCGGCCGGCTCGAACCTGGCCAAGAACGACCGCGGCACGGGGACGGCCATCGGCGCCGTGGTCGGCGCGGCGACCGGCTCTTATGTCGGCTGCAAGATGCAGCGGACGGATCAGGCCCAGGCCGCCTACGGCTACGGCGAGGCCTACAGCGCGCCGGCCACCTACACCCACGGCGGCCTGCGCCTGAGCGGCCAGATCTCGCCGGCCAAGTATGTGCGCGAGAACGGCCTGTTCGCCGCCAACACGACCCTGAACCTGCGCGGCGCGCCCACCACCTCGGCCCGCAAGGTGGGCCAGCTGGCGGCCGGTGAGCGGTTCCAGGCCATCGCCCGCGTTCGCGGCACGGACTGGATCCTGGTCGGCCAGAACGGGGTCGGCGTGGGCTATGTCCACGGCGCCTATGTCCGCCCGGCGAGCGGCTACCAGTACGCGTCCTACGGCTACTAACCCTTCGGCGGTTCCTCCCCTCCGGTAGAGCCTGCGCCCGACGCCCCCCGCGTCGGGCGCTTTTTTCGTATTCGCAGCGCTTGAAGCGTGAAGGCGGGATGACGTCGGGGGGCGGCTTGCACTACATCTCGGCTCAGCCTTCCGCAGCGACCCCTCATGGCCGACGAAGACCGCACACAACACCGCCTGCAGAGCGTCCATATCGACGAGGATTCCCTCGCGGCGGTGTCGCGCGACCAGGAGCAGGAGCGGCAGATCGCGATCTTCGATCTGCTGGAACAGAACTTCTTTCGCCCCGAGGGCGCCGAGGCCGGCCCCTATGACCTGAAAATGGGGTTGATGGAGAACCGGCTGGTCCTGGATGTCACAGGACCGAGCTATGAGCGCCGGCATATCCTGTCGCTGTCGCCGTTCCGCCCGCTGATCAAGGACTACTTCATGATCTGCGAGAGCTACTATCAGGCGATCCGCAACTCGACGCCCCAGCAGATCGAGGCCTTGGACATGGGCCGCCGTGGCCTGCACAACGAGGCGTCGCAGCTGCTGCAAACCCGTCTGCAAGGCAAGATCGAGACCGACCTGGATACGGCGCGGCGACTGTTCACCCTGATCTGCGCGCTGCACTGGCGGGGCTAGGCGCCGATGGAGCCCCCAGCTTTGCGACCGCGTCTGCCTGATGCGGTTCTCTTCGCCTGCAACTTCAATCGGGTGCGCTCGCCCATGGCTGAGGCGTTGCTGAAGCGCTTGGTTGGACAGCGCATCTATGTGGACAGCTGCGGGCTGAAGCACGACGACCCTGACGCGCCGCCCGTCGATCCCTTCGTTGAGGCGGTGATGGCCGAGGTCAGCTGCGATCTGTCCGACCACCGGGCCAAGACCTTTGATCAATTGGAAGCCAGCGCCTTCGACCTGGTCATCTCGCTGACGCCGGAGGCCCAGCACCGGGCGGTGGAGATGACGCGGGGCAGGGCGGTGGAGATCGAATACTGGCCGACCCACGATCCGACGCTGAGCGAAGGCTCCCGGGAGGCGCGGCTGGCGGCCTATCGCGAAGTGCGTGATTCCCTGGCGGCCCGCATCGCTGAGCGCTTCGGCGCGCCCCGTTAGGCCGCGGCAAGAGGCCAGTCGACCTTAAGGGGGGGCTTGAGTTATAAGGCGGCCCTGTTCACGGCTCGCGCCCCGATTCAGGCGTGGGCCGTTTCATTTTATCGAACGCCTACTTGGAGCCTCTATGGCTAAAGAAGAACTCCTCGAATTCCCCGGCACGGTCAGCGAGGTCCTGCCGAACGCGACCTTCCGCGTGAAGCTCGAGAACGACCACGAGATCATCGCCCACACCGCGGGCAAGATGCGCAAGAACCGCATCCGCGTCTCGGCCGGCGACAAGGTGCTGGTGGAAATGACGCCGTACGACCTGACCAAGGGTCGCATCACCTTCCGCGTCCGCTAAGAGGGCGCTTGCCCCCGATGACGTCGCCGCGCCTGGTGCTGGCTTCCGCGAGTCCCAGGCGGCTCGATCTTCTGGCCCAGATGGGCCTGGTCCCCGACCTGGTGGACGCCGCCGAGATCGACGAGACCCCACAGAGAGACGAGACCCCGCGGCGCCTGGCCTTGCGCCTGGCGAAGGGCAAGGCCGCAAAGGTCGCGGTCACGCACCCGGACGCCTATGTGCTCGCCGCCGATACGGTGGTGGCCGTCGGGCGTCGGATTCTGCCTAAGGTGGAGACGCTGGTGGAAGGGCGTAGCTGCCTGGAGTTGCTGTCCGGCCGCGCCCACAAGGTGCTGACAGCTGTGGCCGTCCACGCTCCGGGCGGGCGGGCCGTGGCCCGCCTTGTCGAGACTCGGCTGCATTTCAAGCGCCTTTCGACGGCCGAGATTGACGCCTACCTCGCCCTCGGCGAGGGGATCGGCAAGGCCGGCGGCTATGCGATCCAGGGCCAGGCCGGCGCCTTCGTCATGGCCATCCAGGGGTCCTACCCGGCGGTGGTCGGCCTGCCGCTTTATGAGACGGCCTGCCTGCTCGATGGCGTGGGGTTCAAGCGATCATGAGCGTGCGCAAGCTCTATCTCGATGCGTCCATCGGCGAGCAGCGTGGGGTTGTGACCCTGGACGGGCGGCCGGAGCGCCTGCTGATCGAGCGCGATGGCGACGCCGCGGCGACCCGCCTGGGCGCGCGTCTTGCGGCCCGTGTGCGCAAGGTGGAGCCCGCCTTCGCCTCGGCCTTCCTGGAGTTGGCCGGCGGGCTGGAAGCCCTGATGTCGTACAAGCCGGATGAGCGGCCGGTGCAGGGGCAACTGCTCGAAGTCGAGGTCCGTAGCGAGCCGCGCAACGGCAAGCTTGCGACCGTTCGCGCGATCGGGCCGGCCGAGGGACAGCCGCGTGTCATCGCGCCAGCGCCGGGTCTGGCCGATCAGTTGCGCGCCTTCGCCAAGGACGCAGAGATCACTGGTGGGCGCGTGGCCCGCGAGATGGCCGACCGCGCCGAGGCTGAGGCGCTGGAGGTCTTCCATCCGCTGCCGGGCGGCGGGGACATCGCCATCGAACCGACCCGCGCCCTGGTGGCCATCGACGTCGATCTTGGCGAGCGCAAGGGCCCTGACGCCAAGCGGGTCACCCGCCAGGCCAATCTCACCGCCCTTTCCGAATCGGCGCGGTTGCTCCGGCTGAAGGGCCTGGGCGGCATCGTCATCCTGGACCTGGTGGGGCGCGGACATGACGGCAATGCGCTGATGACCACGGCGCGCGCCGCCTTTGGTCCGGACAATCCGGGCGTCTCCATCGGCCCGGTCGGGCGGCTCGGCACCATGGAGTTGTCCATTCCCCGGCGCGGACGGGCCGTGGCCGAGATTCTCAATGGTCCTGACGGTCAACCCACCGACCTAACCCTGGCCCTACGCCTCGTTCGAGCGCTGCAAAGCGAGGGCGAGGTCTTGACCGGCGCACGGCTGACGGCGGCCTGCACGCCCGCCGTCGCCAAGCTGGCCCAGCCCCTGATCGCCCAGCTGGCGGACCGGATGGGCGCCCGCTTCGCCCTCAGCCCCGACCCGGCCTGGCCCCGCGAACGCGTCGAGGTTCGCGCCCAATGAGCGCCAGCTGCCCCATCTGCCACAAACCCCGCAGCGTCGAGTACCGGCCCTTCTGCTCGCGTCGCTGCGCGGACGTGGACCTCCAGCGCTGGCTGGTCGGGGCCTATGCCGTGCCCGCTGAGGAAGAGGATGAGAGCCGCCCTGACGACAGCGGTGAATTCTGACAAATCCCCCGCTGGACAGAGGCCGGGGCCTCTTCTATAGACACGCCTCCCGCGTCGACGGACCCAAGCCTGGGTAGCTCAGTTGGTAGAGCAGCGGATTGAAAATCCGCGTGTCGCTGGTTCGATTCCGGCCCCAGGCACCACCTTTCTTTCACATCGAGTTCGACGCGCGCTCACCCGTGCGCTTTGCGGCGCGCCTGGGCCAGGAGATTGAGGACGTCGGCGTGGCGGCCCCGGTCGGCGACCTCCCGGCCTGGGCGGGCAGGGGCGGCGGCGGCGCGCTCAAGGGCCTTCACGGACCCCGCATAGTCTCCCTGGCGGAACAGGAAATCGCCCCAGAAGTAGTTGGAGTCGACGCCATTGGGGTTGGCGCTCACGGCCTTCTGCAGATAGGCGCGGGCCTTGGCCGGGTCGCCGAAGCCGATCGGGAAGCCTGGAACCTGAGCGTAGAGAGAGCCGAGGCTGGTGTAGACCGAGCCGTCGCCTAGCGCGGCCGGATTGATGCGTTCGGCCTGCTCGAGCAGGCCCTTGGCGGACTTGGCGAGGGCCAGACCGCCCAGGCCGCCTTTGGCGCCGGCTTCGGTGGATAGGGCGATGGCTTCCCAGACCAATGGTTCGGCGCGCCCTGGGTACTGCTTCGCCAGGCCTTCAGCCTGAGCCGCGACCCGAGCCGCTTCTTCAGACTGAGCGGCCTTGTCGCGAATTTCGAAGTTGGCATGGGCCCAGGCCTTGGCCAGGCCGTCCAATCGGGCGTCGAGACTGTCAGCGGCCAGGGCGGGTGCGGCCACGGACAGGGCGGCTACGGCGACCAGAAGGGACTTGAGGTGCATGAGGAACTCCTGGGGCTCAGCCGGCGAACAGGCGGGCGGCTTTGCGGTCGTTGGCGAACAGGGCGCGGTCCACGAGCCCGGGAAATAGAGCGTTGATCCGCACGAACAGGCTCTCCGGGAAGCCGAAATAGACGTCGCGTTTTCGCGCCTGGATCGCCTGAAAGACCCGCGCCGCGATCACAGCGGGCTCGTCCATGTTCATCTGGGTGAGGCGGGCGAACTCTAGGACCGCCGGGCTGTTCAGGGCTGTTCGAACGGCCCGCGGGGCGATGTAGGTCACGTCGATCCCGGAGCCTGAGATCTCGCGCCTCAGGGCCTGGCTGAAGCCGCGCAGGCCGGCCTTGGCGCTAGAGTAGGTGACGAAGTGGGCGAAGTTTATCGACCCGAAGATTGAGCCGACATTGACGATCTGACCCCTGCCGCGGGCCTTCATGCGCGGCAGGACAGCCTGGGTCAGGCGCACGGGGGCCACCAGGTTGACCAGGTAGCTGGCCACGAGATGGGCCGGGGCCTCGCGCTCCAGGGGGCCGAAATGCTGGATCCCCGCCAGATTGACCAGCACATCCCAGTCGCCACCAGCCACCGCGCTCGCCGCGGCCTCAAGGCCGTCCGCCGTGGAGAGGTCGGCGCGGATGAATTTGACGCCTGCAGAAGGTTCGGCTCGGTCCAGCACGGTGACCTGGGCGCCGTCGCCGACGAACTGGCGGGTCAGCAGCGCACCGAGGCCGCCCGATCCGCCGGTGATCAAAACCTGCTTGTTCTTAAAGGACATGGGCCGGTTCCTTCGCAGTCTGAGTGTGGGGGATTGAGGCGAAGACGGCGGCGAAACGGGTGAACACGCCCTGGGCCACCTCGATGATGGCCGCCTGGTCTTCAGGATCATCGACCTGGTCCATGAGCTTCTGGAAGAACACCAGATGGTCCTGGTCCAGCGCCCCGTGGGAGGTCAGATAGGAGAAGCACTGCGGCCCGAGGTTCAGGCTCTCGGCCACGGCCTGGGCCCCCTGGGTCGCCAGGCGGACGCTTGTACCCTCCAGCACCAGGACCATGCCGAAGAAGCCCATCGGGTTCTTGCGGGCGATGTAGTCGTAGACGTACTCGACCATCTCGCGGGTCGCCGCGCGCGGCTCGCCGGTCCGGACGGATTCAGCGTCGCCGCCACAATTCCGGATGTCATTGAGGATCCAGGCCTCGTGCCCCGTCTCTTCCTCGATGTACTCGTCCAAGGCCTCAACGAACCGAGCGCGGCTGGCGTCGAGCCTGGCCCGGGCCGCCTGCATCAGCGGCACGGTGTGCTTCACGTGGTGATAGGCCTCGGTCAGGTAGGCGATGTAGGTCTCAAGCGAGATGCGGCCGACAAGGCCATCCTGGATCTGCGGGGTGGCGGCGAGGGCCTGTTGGCCCTCCAGGGTCTCGGTGATCAGTCGGACGAAGAAGGTCACGGCGGCTCCTATTCAGCAGGTTCGACGAGGGTGGCGGCCAGAATGGCGGCGCGACGGGGACGACCGTTGCCGGTCAGTTCACCGGCGGCGGGGTCCAGGGGGGCGCGGGTCCGCCAGCGGCGGACCTGGGCGTATTCGGGCAGGTTCTGGTTGGCGCGTTCCACGGCCTGGGCCACGGCGGCCTCGGGCATGTCCGGCGACAGCGGTACGATCAGCGCGCTCAACTCGGCCTGGGCCTCGCCGTAGACGATGGCCTGCCGGATCTCCGGCTGGGCGGTCAGCTCGGACTCCACCCACTCCGGCGCGATGTTGCGGCCGAAGGCGTTGATGATGGTGTTGCCGCGGCGCCCCTCGATGCGCAGGAAGCCATCGGCGTCGAAGCTGCCGATATCGCCGGTGCGCACCGGACCTTGATGGGCTGTGCGCCCGGCATAGCCCAGGAACGGGGATGGGCCGACAATGATCTCCCCGTCGGGATCGAGCTCGACCTGCAGATGGGGCAGGGGGCGACCGACGGCGCCGGCCTTGCGGCCCTGGGGCGTGTTCAGCGCCACCACGGAGGCGCATTCGCTGAGGCCGTAGCCCTCATACACGGGCAGGCCGAGCTGGTCGGCTTGCGCGAGCAGTTGCGGAGAAACCTTCGCCCCGCCGACGGCGACGAGATTGAGCGCGGGGAACCGGGCGCCGGTGAAGGCCATCACCATCATGATCGCCCGCAGGAGTTCCGGGACCAGGATCAGGCTGGTCGCGCCCTCGGTGGCGATGGCGGCGATCAGGCGCGGCAGATCCGGCCTGAAGGGTTCAGCCAAGCCCAGCACCGCCGGGGGCAGCACCCGATAGCAGCCCCCGGCCAGCAGGATCGGATAGAGGCCGGCGACATTCTCCAGCAGGATCGAAAGCGGCAGCAGCGGCAGATGCCGCCCGGCATAGTCCTCGCCCAGCACCTCAACGAGCGATTGGGCCACCGCCTCCATCTGGGCCAACGACAGGCAAACCCCCTTGGGCTGCCCCGTCGAGCCGGAGGTGTAGGTGATCTTGGCGGTCCCTTCGGGCAGCCGCACCGGCGAGACGTCGAGCTGTTGCGCCTTCAGCAAGGTCTGGCCGATCGCCAGGTCGAGGCCTGGACCCTCAGCGGTGATCAATAGGCCCGAGCCGGCGTCCGCCAGGGCGTGATCGCGTTGAGCGGGCGTGAAGAAGCCGGGGATCGGCAGGCTCGGCCAGCCGAGCCGCACCAGGGCGAGGTCCAGCACCACCCACGCCGGCCCATTGTCCAGGGCGATGGCGACCGGTGCGCCGGCGGGCATGTCGGCGCCCAGCTTCGCGAGCCGCGCGGCGGCCGCCTCGACCTCTTGGGCGAGGGCGCTCCAGGTCAGATCGGTCTCCGCGCCCGAGATCGCCACGGTGTTCGGGCGGATGCGGGCGTAGCGCTCAACGGCGTCGAGAACGCGGCTCATTGAGACTCTCCATTGCTGAGATCAGGGTGAAGCCGTGGCAGCACCTCGGCGGCGGGCGCCGGCTCTGACACCAGCATCCGTCCCAGCGCGGGAAGCGCCGGGGCGATGGGGCCCGCCATCACTTCAGGGTCGCGGTCGTAGTATCCGCCCCAGTCGTCGGCGCGTTCGCCCAGGCGCTCCGGGCGCGCAGCGCTCAGGGTGATTGTCTCGAAGCCGACCCGGGCGAAGCCACGGCGCAGTTGCCGGGTCGCCGTCGCAACGGCGTAGGCGCAGCCCAGGCCATGGAGGTGTCGAGCCAGCGCCAGGAACAGAAAAAGCGAGGCGCCGGGGCTCTCTGACGCCAGGTTGCCGATTTCGGCCACCTCGGACCGGGCCACATCACCGAAGGCCGCGGAGAGTGCGGTCTCGACCGGCGCGTCGAGATACTGCTCCAGGAACAGCGGCCCGGCCGCGGCGGTGCGGAAGCCGACGGCGGCGTGGATCTGGCCGCTGCGGTCCTGCAGGCTCATGAGGGTCGGGTAGTGGCTCCGGATGCGGCCATCGAAGGCGCGGGCGTAGGCCGCCTCGAGAAACGCCTCCACCCGCAGGCGCTCGGGGCGCAGCAGGTGATGGATCGAGATCACCTTCGGCTCCAGGCGCGTGAAGCGCCTCAGGCGTTCGGCGTCGAATGTCAGGCTTCCGGCGGGCGCGCCGTCATCCTCCATCATCACTTTCAGCAAGGCTCGTCTCCCTCGGCGCGCGGCCGGGCCGCACCTGTTCGACCGGCATGACGACGTGCTGGGACGACCACCTCATCGCTTTTTCGATTTGCGGCGGACGGGGGCTTGGCGATGATCGCCCCGACCCCGGAATCAGGCGGGGCGGAGCCGCCTTGGACACCACCGACCCGCATCCGCTGCTTGCCGCCTATCTCGCGCGACGCGACGAGCTGGTGCGCTATTTCCGGGTGCGCCTGCGCTCGGAGAGCGCGGCGGAAGACCTGGTCCAGGATCTCTATCTGAAGATCACCCCGCCGCCGGAGGAGGAGATTCTCAATCCTGGCGCCTATCTGTACCGGCTCGGTACGAACCTGATGCTGGACCGGCTCAAGCAGCAGCGGCGCGCGGGGCGCCGGGATGCGGACTGGCGCGACAGCCAGACCGCCTCTGCTGGGGGGCAGGACATCGCCGACGCGCCGCCCGCAGACGAGGTCGTGGCCGCCCGCCAACGCCTGGCCCGCATCATGGAGGCGGTGGACAGCTTGCCGGCGCCGGTCAAGGAGGCCTTTCGCCTGCACAAGCTGGAAGGCCTGAGCCACGCCGAGACAGCGCAGGCTATGGGCGTGTCCAGATCGAGCGTGGAAAAGTACCTGATGGCCAGCCTGAAGCGCATTGCTGCAAGGGTCGGGCGATGAGGCCAGAGATCGCCATGAAGATTTTTTGGAGGCGCCTGGCCCATTGTGGCGTCATTGGGGCGAGGACCATGATGACACCCGCCGACAGGACCGCCGCGATATGACCGACGACGCCGAGAATCCGGCGGCGGACGCCTTGCGCGAGGAAGCCTTGGCCTGGCTCATCCGGGTCGAGGCCGAAGACGCCACGCCTGAGGACTGGGCCGCGCTGACCGACTGGCTGGAGGCGGATCCCGCGCATCTTGAGGCCTACGAGGCGGTCGAGGCGCTCTCGGCGGAGATCGACGCCAACGCGGCCGGGCTGCGCGAGATCGCGGCCCGAGGCAATGTCGTGGCCTTTGCGCCGCGCCGACCCCGCCGGGTCTGGATGCCCGCGGCGGCGGCCGCAGCAGCGGCGCTGTTCATCCTTCCGGTGGCGTGGCGCGGGTATCAGGGCGTTCCCGTCGTCTATCAGACCGGCCAGGGCGAGACCCGCGAGGTCGACCTGACCGACGGCACCCAGATCCGGCTGGACGCCCGCTCCAGGATGACCGTGCGACTTGGCTGGGGCGCCCGGCGCGTGAAGCTCGACGGCGCCCAGGCGGCCTTTGACGTCGCCCATGATCCCCGCCGCCCGTTTCTGATCGATGTCGGGGACCAGCAGGTGAAGGTGGTCGGCACAGCCTTCAACATCCGCCAAGACGACCGCCAGGTGGTGGTCACGGTCCGCCGGGGCGTGGTTGAGGTCCGGCAACCGGACCTGGGGCCGCAGCCTGTGGCGCGGCTGGTCCGGGGGCAGGAACTGCGTCATCAGGTCGGTGCGGCCAAGTCGGTTCAGGCCAGCGTCGATCCGGATGCGGCCTTCGGCTGGACAATGGGGCGGCTGGTCTGTGACGACCGCCCCCTTACCGAGATTGTCGCCGACCTCAACCGCCGCTACGCCACGCCAATCGCGCTGTCGCCCCGGGCGGCGCGCATGCGGTTCTCTGGCGTCCTCGACCTGGCTGACCAGGACGCCCTGGTCGACCGCCTGGCCAAGTATCTCGCGCTGAACGTGGATCGCGGCGGGGGCAAAATCACCTTACGCTAGACCAGGTTGGTGCGGCTCCGGGGAGGTATCGGCGTCTTGGCGCGCTTTGGATGGAGCGGAGCAGCCCTGGGCGTGGCTCTGGCGGTGAGCGCGCCCGCGCGGGCGGCGGAGACCGGCTACGCCCTGGATATCCCGGCTCAACCTCTGCGCTCGGCGATGGTGCAACTGGCCCTCCAGGCGGGCGTCTCCGTCTCGACGGGCCAAGCGGCGGCGTGTGGCCCTGTGCGTCAGCGCCTGGTCGGACGCTTCAGCCTTTCCGAGGCCGTGAGCCGGCTCGTGGCCGGGACGGGCTGCAGCTATCGCCTGGTTGATGCTCGGGCGGTCGAGATCCTCGCTGCGCCTGTCCGCCCGCCAACCCCTGTCCGCCCGGCGCCCGTCAGCGCGCCGCCCAGAGAGGTGTCAGAGCTGGTGGTGGTCGCGACAGGGCGTCCTACGCCCGCGGACCGACTGGCCTATCCGGTGAGCGCCTTGTCCGCCGCGACGCTTGAAGCTCAAGGCGTGCGCGACGCCGCGGATGTGGCCCAACTCACCTCCGGCATGATGGTGACGAACCTCGGCTCCGGGCGCGACAAGATCATCCTGCGCGGCCTCTCGGATGGCCCCCTCACGGGCCATAGCCAGTCCATGGTCGGCGGCTACCTGGACGATGTCCGGGTCAGCTACAACGCGCCGGATCCAGACCTGAAACTCGTGGACGTGGCGCAGGTCGAGGTTCTGCGCGGGCCGCAAGGCGCGCTCTATGGCTCAGGCTCCCTAGGGGGCGTCGTTCACCTGGTGACGGGACAACCCGATCCCGGCGGGATCGCGGGCTGGCTGTCCGCCTCCCGCGCCTGGACGCGAGGCGGAGCGGCGTCTTCGACGTTTGAAGGCATGGCCAACCTGCCGCTGCTGTCTGGCCGCGGCGCCGCCCGGCTGCTCATCTGGCGCGAAGACCAGGGCGGCTATATCGACGACGTCGGGCTTGGCGTGGGTGACGCCAACCGAACGGTGCGGCAGGGCCTGAGGCTCTCGGCGGGGCTGGACCTCAATGCGGACTGGCGGCTGACCGGCGGGTGGGTCAGCCAGGCGATCAACGCCCAGGACACCCAGTACGCCACGCCCGCGCTCGGCGCCTATCGCCGCGCCAACCGCCTGCGCGAGCCTCACGACAATGACTTCGCCATGGCCCATCTGGGTCTGCGCGGGCGCACGGATTGGGGGGAGGCGCGGCTCAGCTTGGCCTGGCTCAGGCACGAGCTTGCCAGCCGCTATGACGCCAGCGCCGCCCCACCCATGGCGACAGCCGCCGGCCCGGTGGCCTTCGATGACGACAACTTCGTCCGGGGCCTGATCGCCGAGGCCAGCCTGTCGTCGCCGGCGGACGCCAGGGTGCAATGGCTGGCCGGCCTGTTCCTGGCCCGCAACCGGCAGGACCTGGATGATGACCTGGTCCATGAGGGCCTGGGCGCCCTGCTGCTTGACGAAACGCGCCGCGACCGGCTGGACGAGGTCGCGCTCTATGGGCAGGCGGCCTGGCCGGTGACACAGCGGGCCACCCTCACGCTCGGGGGCAGGCTGTTCCGCGCCGACAACCGCATCGACAGCAGCGTGGCGTCCGCCGGCGGAACCGCCAGGTTCTCAGGACGCGTGACCCGAACCGGCTTCGCCCCCAAGGTGGTGCTGGCCTATGACCTGGCTTCAGGGGTGCTGGTCTACGCCCAGGCCGCCGAAGGTTATCGCTCCGGCGGCGCGAACACGACCGGCGCGCCGGACCAGGTCTTCAGTGGGCCCAACGGCGTCCAGCCGTACCGCCTCTATCAGGGGGATGAGCTGTGGAGCTTTGAACTCGGGGCGCGGGCGCGTCTGCTCGACGACCGGCTGGCGATCCGGGCGGCGGTGTTCCAGGCGGACTGGCGCAACATCCAGAGCGACGCCCTTTTGCCCTCGGGTCTGCCCTTCACGGCCAACATCGGCGACGGCCGCAATCGCGGGCTGGAGGTCGAGGCCAGCTATCGGTCCGGATCGCTTTGGCTGAAGGCTGATGCGATTTTCAACGCCCCGGAGCTCAGCCGCGCGAACCCAGGCTTTCCGGCTCGCTCCGATCTAGCCTTGGCCGGCGCGCCGGAGGTCTCTGGGTCCGTGTCGGCGCACTATGGGCTGCCCTTGGCGCAGGGACGGTCCCTGGAGCTGGACGGGCGTCTCGCCTATGTCGGCGGATCACGGCTGACCTTCGACGCCAAGACGGCTCCGGCCATGGGCGACTATGTCACCGGCCGCCTGGCGGTCAGCCTCGTCGATCCGCGCTGGCGGTTATCGGTCGCTGTCGACAATCCCGGCGATTCCGCCGGTGACACGTTCGCCTACGGCAACCCCTTCACCTTGCGAACTGAACGGCAGTCGACCCCGCTCAGGCCCAGGACTTTTTCCATTGGGCTGAAGGTCTCGTACTAAGGCCTGGGCTGTTCAGGGTGTTTTCCAGGGGGCCCCGGCGCCTCGTCATGCCTGACAACCTTATCGCTCACCCCGCCGGGGCGAAGTGCTGGCGCACGGTCTGCGCCACCTCGGCCAGGATGTCGGCGACGGCGTCCTGCGTCAGGCCCGGCACGACGCCGCCATGATGCAGGTGGTCGATGACGTTCAGGCCGCAGACCCCGGCGATATGGCCGTCGAAATGCTGGCGCAGGGCCGCCAGAGCGCCGGTCTCGGCCACCCAGCTGTCCGGCGCGCCGGAGGACGTGAAGCTGATCAGCCGCTTGTCCGATAGCCCCGGCTCATTGCCGCCTGGTGCGGCGTGAAAGCCGTAGCCCAGGCCGAACATGCGATCGACATAGCCCTTGAGGATCGCGGGGGCGGCGTTGAACCAGAACGGATAGAAGAAGGCGAAGACGTCGACGTCCGCCACCAGGGCGCGCTCGGCCGCGATGTCGGGCGCCGGGGAGGGGCCGCTCGGCCCGCTCAACTCTTCGGCCTTCAGGCAGGGATCGAACCCCATGGCGTAGAGGTCGCGGACCAGCACCTCCTGGCCCAGGGCGCGGACAGTGTCGGCATAGGTCCGCGCGGTCTGGGCGGTCAGGCTGTCCGGGGCGGGATGGGCGAGGATAACGGCATGTTTCATGGCGGATCTCCACACGACAGGGTAGCGCAGGGACGTGACCTCGCTTTGATCCTTATCACAGCGCGCCGCGCCGGGATGCGCCCTTGATGGGGCAGGAGACGCCATGACCCTGGATATCGAAACCCCCGCTGGCCCGGCGCGCGCACGGCTGAAAACCCGTCCGCTGGCCCTCGACACCTTCCGTGAGAACGTGGTGGTCCTGTCGCGGGATTGCGTGGCCATGCGGCCCGAGCGCCTGGCGGGCCAGCGCAAGGTGGAGATCCGCGCCGGCGGCCGCACCTATCTCGCCGCCCCGATGATCTGTGACGAGCCCTCGGTGGTCGCCGCCGACGAGATCGGCCTGCCGGAGCCGCTGCTGCATCGCCTCGGCGCTTTGGCCGGGACCTGGGTGGAGGTCGCTCCGGCGCGAGCCGCCGAAACACTGGACGAGGTCCGGGCCAAGGTGATGGGCGAGACCCTGTCCGCCGACGCCTATATGGCCATCGCGCGGGACCTGGCCGACCACAGGCTGTCGGACATCGAGGTGGCGGCCTTTCTGGTGGCCTGCGCGGGCTTCATGACCGCGGACGAGACCCTGGACTTCACCCGCGCCATGGTGGCGGTCGGCGACCGGCTGGACTGGGACCACCGGCTGGTGGTGGACAAGCACTGTATCGGCGGGGTCCCGGGCAATCGGACCTCGCTGGTGGTCACGCCGATCATCGCGGCCCACGGCCTGCTGATGCCCAAGACCTCCTCGCGGGCCATCACCTCTCCGGCCGGCACCGCCGACACCATGGAGGTCCTGGCCCGGGTCGACCTGTCGGCCGAGGAGATGCGGGCCGTCGTCGAGCAGTGCGGCGCCTGCGTGGCCTGGAGCGGGCGGATGAACCTGTCGCCGGCCGATGACGTGCTGATCTCGGTGGAGCGGCCCCTGTCCATCGACACGCCGGAACAGATGGTCGCCTCGATC
This sequence comes from Phenylobacterium conjunctum, assembly GCF_042679085.1. Lineage (NCBI taxonomy): Bacteria > Pseudomonadati > Pseudomonadota > Alphaproteobacteria > Caulobacterales > Caulobacteraceae > Phenylobacterium > Phenylobacterium conjunctum. Next base: position 57,022 of record NZ_JBHTLQ010000022.1, read on the forward strand.
CTCTCCAAAAAGATCGCCGCCGGGTCGCGCCACCTGGTGCTGGACGTGCCGGTGGGGCCGAGCGCCAAGATCCGGGACCGCCGCGCGGCCCTGAAGCTGAAGAAGCTGTTTGAATATGTCGGCGGCCGGTTGGGCCTGAGTCTCGAGGTGCTGATCACCGAAGCCCTGCAGCCGATTGGTCGCGGCGTGGGGCCGGTGCTGGAGGCGCGCGACGTCCGCGCGGTGCTGGCCTGCGATCCCGACGCGCCCGCGGACCTGCGGGAGAAGTCCATCCGCCTGGCCGGCCGCGTCCTGGAGGCGGATCCGGCCCTGATGGGCGGCAAGGGCGAGGCGCGAGCGCGGGAGCTGCTCGACAGCGGCGCCGCCGGGCGCAAGATGGATGAGATTATCGCCGCTCAGGGTCCGTCGCCGATCTCCAGCGGCCTGGGCGACCTGGTGCATGAGGTCCGCGCCCACCGAGACGGCGTGGTGTCGTCCGTCGACTGCCTGCGCATCGCCACCCTGGCCCGATTGGCCGGCGCCCCTACCGACCCAGGCGCGGGGCTCGACCTGCTGGCCAAGATGGGGACGCGGGTCAGGGCAGGGCAGCCGCTTTATAGACTCTATGCATCGGAGCCCTCGGACTTCGGCTTCGCCGTCGAGGCCGCGGACCGTGACAGCGGCGTGTCGCTGGCCGCATGAGCATCGCGGTCCACGCCTTCGCCGGGGACCTTGACCCGGCCGCCCAGCTGGCGGCGGCCCTGGGCGCGCCCTGTCGCGAGATCGCTCTGCATGTCTTCCCGGACGGCGAGACCCTGCCGACGGTGGCGACCGGCGACCGCACGGTGATCGCCTATGTCCGGCTGGATCACCCGAACCCCCGGCTGATGCCGCTGCTGCAGGCCTGTGACGCCTGGCGGCGCGGTGGGGCGCAGCGGCTGGTGCTGGTCGCGCCCTACATGCCCTATCTGCGCCAGGACGCGGTCTTTGCGCCGGGCCAGGCCCTCAGCCGTGACGTCTTTGCGCCCCTGATCGGCGCGGCCTTCGACCAGATCGTGACGGTGGAGCCGCACCTTCACCGTACGCCGGACCTCACCCCGGTGTTCGGCCGCCCCGTGACCGTACTGACGGCCGAAGACGTGCTGGCGGAGGCCCTGGCGCCTGTCGGACCAAACACGCTGGTCATCGGCCCCGACGCGGAATCACAAGCCTGGACCGACCGGCTCGCCGGCCGTCTCGGCGCCGAGGGCTGCGCCTTCCAGAAGATCCGGCGCGGCGACCGCGCGGTGAGCCTGTCGCCGCCGGCCGGCCTAGAGCTTGTGGGCCGCGAGGTGGTGCTGGTCGATGACATCGCCTCCAGTGGCGAGACCCTGATCGCCGGCGTCGCCCTGGTGAAGCAGCTGGGCGCCGCCCGCGTCCGCGTCGCGGTGGTTCACGCCCTGATGGCCGAGGAGGCCGTAGCCCGGCTGCGCGAGGCGGGGTGCGACGACATCCTGTCCTGCGACAGCTGCGCCCATCCCACCAATCGCATTTCCCTGGCCGGCCTGATCGCCGGCGCCCTCACCCGGGAGACCGCCCCATGACCCTTCGGCTCACCTTTCACGGCGCGGCGGGCTGCGTCACCGGCTTCTGCGCCCGGCTGGAGACCGACCGCGCCCAGGTGCTGATCGACTGCGGCCTGTTCCAGGGCTCAAAGACCCTGAAAGCGCTGAACTACGAGCCCTTCCCCTTCGATCCGCGCAAGATCGACGCGGTGGTCCTGACCCATGCCCACATCGACCATTCCGGCCTGCTGCCCAAGCTGGTGAAGGCTGGCTATGAGGGCCCGATCCACGCGACGGCGGCGACGCGCGACCTGTGCGCCGTCATGCTCGCCGACGCCGGCGGCATCCAGGAGAGCGAGGTCCGCCAGTTGAACCGGCGCAACGAGCGTCGCGGTCGCGACCCGGTGGAGCCGATCTATACCGCCGAGGACGCCGAACCGACCCTGGCCCTGTTTCGCAAGGTGAAGCTGAACGACCCCGTGGAGATCGCCCCCGGGATTACGGCGGTCTACTGGGAGGCCGGTCATATCCTCGGCGGCGCGTCCATCGAGCTGCGCGTGGAGACGGAGGCGGGGACCAAGGTCCTGCTGTTCTCCGGGGATATCGGGCCGGGCGGGCGCGACTATGCGGCTGATCCTGAGGGGCCGGCGGGCGTGGACTGGCTGGTGGTCGAATCCACCTATGGCGACCGCGAGCGCGACATGATCACCCCGCAGGACCGCCGCCAGCGCCTGGCCGAGGTGCTGAACGAGGCCCACGCCGCCGGCGGCCCGCTGCTGATTCCCGCCTTCGCGGTGGAACGGTCCCAGGAACTGCTGGCCGACATCCTGACCCTGATGCGCGACGGCCTTGTGCCGGAGGCCGACATCTTCCTGGACTCTCCCCTGGCGATCGAGGCGACCGAGATCTTCCGGCAGCGCGGCTGGGTGCGGTCCACCGGCCGCAATCCGTTCGAAGACCTCCATTCCAGCGATCACCTGAAGTTCGTGCGCGATCCCTGGGAGAGCGACACCCTGGAAAAGCTCTCCGGCTGGCACATCATCCTGGCGGCCAGCGGCATGTGCGACGCCGGCCGGGTGCGCAAGCACCTCAAGCGTCTCCTTTGGACGCGCAAGGCCACGGTGCTGCTGGCCGGCTACCAGGCCATTGGCACCCTCGGGCGGTTCCTCTCCGAAGGGGCCGAGCGGGTTCGCATCCAGGGCGACGACATCCAGGTGCGGGCGCGAATCCGCACCCTCGACGTCTATTCCGGCCATGCCGACGCCCGCGGGCTCGTCTCCTGGGTCCAGGCGCGGGGGCCTGTGCGGGCTGAGGTCTTCCTGGCGCACGGCGAGCCTCCGGCGCTTTCGGGGCTGCAGGATCGCCTGGCCGCGGCCGGGACCCCGGCTGACCGCATGCTGATTCCGGCCATTGATCAGAGCTTCGACCTGGCCGGCGGGCGCGCCAGGGCGGCGGGGGAGGGCGCGCGTCGGATCGCGCCCGAGGCGCCGGCCCAGCTCGACTGGCACAACGCCCGCGCCGCCCTGCTGATCGATCTCGACCGGCGGCTGGAGCGGCTGGACGACGCGGCCCGGATGGCCCTGCTGAGACGTCTGGCCCGCAAGGTCGACGAGGCCTGACGCCCGCCTGTGGCCGCGGCGCCAGCCTGGGGTGAAGTCGGAGGTCGACTCGCCCCTTCGCCTTGACTTGCGGCGCGGCGCCCACCATGTCGCCATCGCGCGCGAGTGCTGGTCGTTTTCCGGGCGATGACGACGGGACCCTGCGCAAGTTCCTCGGTTTCGGCAGACCCACGTTCCGCCGTTTATGTTGCGGCGCAGCGCAAGAATTCTCTTATCAGTAGAAATTCGACCGAGAATACTTGGAGAAGCGATTGTGCGTCGCAGCAATACCGTTCTCTCTGAGGGATCGGCGCCTTAACGCTGGGCGGTATCACCCCTTGACGCTTGGAAAAGGGGTTGCCAAAGGACCCCTGCCGCACGTCTAACATAGCGGTAAGGCCCCGAGTTCACTCACCGGATGAGGGGTCGCACCCGCCTTCGAGGCTTGGCGCTCATGTTACATGAGCTGTCCATGTTACGGGTCGGGCGCAGCGACAGCGGCTCTGGCGTCTTGCTTGGTGGTCACCAGGTGGGGCGACGGGCTCATTTTCAACTAGGGTGGAGACGCTCTCGCGCGACGACCCTCGGTCCAAACGTGCTAGACCAATCAGGAACTGGCGACAGATGCTCGACAACAAACGAAAGACCCCTTTCATCGCTCTCCTCGGCGCGGTTGCGCTGATGGCGAGCGCGCCGGCGTTCGCCCAGGACGCCGCCGCTCCGGCCGCGCCTGCCGCTGACGCCGCCGCCGCGCC
>NZ_JBHTLQ010000023.1:0-60139 GCF_042679085.1 Phenylobacterium conjunctum
CACTTCGGAGGCGACCACGGCGAAGCCCTTGCCGGCGTCACCGGCCCGGGCGGCTTCGACGCCGGCGTTCAGGGCCAGGAGGTTGGTCTGGAAGGCGATCTCGTCGATGACGCCGATGATCTGGCCGATCTGGCTGGACGAGGCTTCGATCTGGCTCATGGCGGCGATGGCCTTGCGCACCACCTCGCCCGAGGCTTCGGCGTCGTTCTTGGCCGAGGCGGTGGCCTCGCGGCCATGGCTGGCGCCTTCCGAGGTCTTGTTGACCGTGGCGGTGATCTCGTCGAGGGCCGCGGCGGTCTCTTCCAGGGTCGCGGCCTGGTGCTCGGTGCGGCGCGACAGGTCGTCGGCCGAATGGCTGATCTCGCCGGCGCCCGACTGGATGGAGGCGGTGGCCGAGGCGATGGCCCGCATGGCCTCTTCCAGCTTGGCCACGGCGGCGTTGAAGTCGTCGCGGAGCTTGCGGTAGTCGCCCGGGAACTCGCGTTCCAGGCGGAAGGTCAGGTCGCCGGAGGCCAGGGCGTCGAGGGCGCTGGCCAGGGAGTTGACCACCAGGGCCTGTTCCTCGGCGATGGCGGCCGCGGCGTCGGCGTTCTGGCGGCGGGCGGCGTCGGCGGCGGCCTCGGCGGCCTCCTGTTCCTTACGCAGCTGCTCCAGGTGAAGCTGGTTGTCGCGGAACACCTTCAGCGAGGTGACGATGGCGCCCAGCTCGTCCTTCCGGCTCATGCCGTCCAGGTCGATGTTGTTGTCGCCGCGGGCCAGGGAGGCGGTGGCGCCGGCGATCTTGTTGACGTCCCGGCGCAGGGTCAGGGTCAGCAGCAGGGCCAGGGCGCCGGCGATCACCAGGGTGCCCAGGGCGCCGACCACGGTCAGGGCCTGGGCGGTCGCGGCCCGCTTGGCGCTGGCGGCGGCGTTCTTGTCGGTCTCGGCCTGACCTGCCTGCACGATCTTGTGCAGGTTGCTGCTCATCTTGGCGTATTCTTCTTCGAACGGCGCGGCGAAGCCGGCGGCGGTGCCGAAGTCGACGGTGATCATCGCGGCGATCACGTCGAGGGCGTCGCGGGTGTTCTTCAGATCCTTCAGCAGGGCGTCATAGGCCTGCTTCTGATCGGCCGGCGCCGAGGCCCGCGCGGTCTGAACCTCCTTGGTGATCGAGTCGATCTCGGTCAGCAGAGCCTGGCTCTGTTCCGGGATCTTCTCGACCTCGATCGAGGCGCCCTGGTGGGTCAGCAGGAAGTAGAGCTGCCCGTGAACGGCGGTGATCCGTTCCGAGACCTTCTGCATTCGAAGGCTGTTGGGCATGTCGACCTGGACGACCTGCTTCAGCTCGGCCGATTGGCCGCGTTGCAGGACGATGGCGCCGGTGGCCATGAGGGCCAGCATCACCAGGGCGAAGGCGGGCGCGAAGCCGATCTTTATGATCAGCGGCGTATCCACGAGCCGGAAGCGGTTCACAACAATATCCCCCGCGAGAGAAGTACGGTTAGCGTCCCGGTCACCATGCCGCAGGCTTTGCTAACCAAATGTCACCGCAGCGGGTGAGGACGAAAGTTTCGGTCAGCCGGGGGTTGTGCTGCGTCAATTCGTCGCGATACCACCTCTGAGGCGGAATCTGCGCTGCAGCGCACACGCAAATGTTGCGGCGACTCAGATTCCCTTAACCTGAATGGGCGACCGTCCCCTCGCGCTCAAATCTAGAAAGGAGTGGGGCGGTGAACAATATCCTCAAAATCGCGGGCGGTTTCGCCCTGGCTCTGGCTTGCGTCTCTCAGGCGTCCGCCGGGTCATTTGAAGACAGCATGGGCAAGTGCCTGACCAAGAACGCCAACACCCGCGACGCGGCTGTGGTGATGCTTGAATGCACGGCCGATGCGGGCAAGCTGACGGGCTGCAAGGTCCTCGACAACAGCCAGCCGAACAAGGGCTTCGACAAGGCGGCCCTGTGCGTCGCAGAAGCGCTGCCGATGGGTGCGAAGACCGGCGTCGTGAAGGTGCCGATGCGCTTCCCCGGCGGCGGCTGAGCCGAAGCCACCAGGAACCAACGGTTCTTATAGCTTCACGCCCCTCGGCTCCGGCCGGGGGGCGTTTTGCGTTTCAGGACGAGGCCTTGAGCCGCTCCAGCAGGGCCATCGCCCCCAGGGGCGCGCGGGTCTTACCCTCGCGGATGAAGTAGGCGAACACGTCGCGCGGCCGGGCATCGGCCGGCTTGGGCGAGACGGCGGACAGGTCGTCCGGCGCGCCGCCCGCGGCAAAGGTCCTGAACCGGCCGGCCCAGGCGTCCAGGTCCTGCGGCGTGTAGCAGGCGGGATTGTCCTCCGACCCCGCCATCAGCCGCGCATAGACAAAGTCGGCGGTGACGTCGGGAATGAAGGGCGCGCCCTCGTTTTCGGAAAGGCTGATCGCCACCCCGCGGGCCCGGCACATCTCGATGAAGGCCGGATCGAAGAAGCTCATGTGCCGGACCTCGACACAGTGGCGCAGGCGAAGGCCCTCATAGGTCTGGGGCAACAGGTCGAGGAAGGCCTCGAAGTCGGCGGGGTCGAAGGCCTTGGTGGCCATGAACTGCCACAGGATCGGCCCCAGCCGGTCGCCCAGCTCGACGATCCCCTGGCCCAGGAACTTGGCGATGGAGTCCCCGGCCCCCGCCAGCACCTTGCGGTTCGTGCAGAACCGCGAGGCCTTCAGCGAGAAGACGAAGCCGTCGGGGGCGGTGGCCGCCCACTTGGCGAAGGTCTCCGGCTTCTGGCTGGAATAGTAGGTGCCGTTGATCTCGATCGAGGTCACGTGGCGGGTGGCGTAGGCCAGCTCATCGGCCTGGCGCAGGCCCTCCGGATAGAAGGTCCCGCGCCAGGGCTCGAAGGTGAAGCCGCCCATGCCCGACCGGATGACGCCGGCTTCAGTCATGGCGGGCGCCTACTTGCGCTGGCCGGCGGACTTGTCCCGCTCGGCCTTGAACTCGGAGCCCGCCTTCCATTCCGGCCAGGTGGTCGAATTGGCCAGCTGTTGGCCGAAGTCGAACAGCAGGGCGGCGTCCTGGGCCGCGCCCGTCAGGTTCCAGTCCGGCGAGTACTCGTCCGCCGGCTGGTGATAGCGGTCGGTGACAAAGGCCTTGGCCAGGGCTTCGCCTCGGGCCTTGCCGCCGTCCACCAGGTCCTGGCCGGCGCCGAAGGAGATGGCCGGCACGCCACGCTTGGCGAAGGGGAAGTGGTCCGAGCGGAAGAAGCTGCCCGCGCCCGGACGCGGGTCGGGGCTGTAGGACTTGCCGCGGGCCGCGGCCAAGGCGATCAGGTCGTCCTGCAGGGTCAGGGGCGCATCGCCGGAGGTGGTGAAGTCCTTGGCCGGACCATAGGCCGAGACGCCGTCCATATTAATGTCGCCCACCGTGGTCGCCAGCGGATAGAGCGGGTTAGCGGCGTAGTATTCCGAGCCCAGCAGGCCCTTTTCCTCGGCGGTCACCGACAGGAACACCACCGAGCGGGCGGTGCGCGGGGCCTGCGCGAACTGGCGGGCGATCTCGATCAGCATCGAGGAGCCCGAGGCGTTGTCGAGGGCGCCGTTATAGATCTTGTCGCCCTTGGCGTCCGGCAGGCCGACGCCCAGGTGGTCCCAGTGGGCGGTGTAGATGACGGTCTCGTTCGGACGGGTGGTCCCGGGCAGCAGTCCGACGATGTTCTTGGACACGATCTTCTCGGCCTTGACCGCATAGTCGGCCGAGAAGGTGACGCCGCTCAGGGTCACCGGCTTGAAGTCGCGGGTCTGGGCCTGCTTCTTCAGGGCCTCGAAGTCCAGGCCGGCGGCCTTGAACATCTCCACCGTGACGTCGCGCTGCACCCAAGCCTCCACCGGCGCGTGGCTCTTGGCGGGATCGGCGCGGATGATGTCGAAGACGGTGTTGGTGTTGGAGTTCTTCACCGTCGCCCAGCCGTAGGACGCCGGGGCGGTTTCGTGGATGACGATGAAGCCCACGGCGCCCTGGCGGGCGGCTTCTTCGTACTTGTAGGTCCAGCGGCCGTAATAGGTCATGGCCTTGCCGCCGAAGTCGCCTTCGCCGGTCTCGAAGTCGGGGTCATTGACCAGCACCAGGGCGATCTTGCCCTTCAGGTCGACGCCCTTGAAGTCGTCCCAGTTCCGCTCCGGCGCCTTGACGCCATAGCCCACGAACACCACCGGCGCGTCCTTGACGGTGACCCGGTTGGCGCCGGTCTGGGCGGCGCGGATGGCGATCTGTTCGCCCTGGGTCCAGGCCTGGGCCTGGCCCTTGACCTTCACGCCGACGGCGACGGGCCCTTCGATGTCGAACTTGGCCAGGGGCACATCCTGGGTCCAGGCGCGTTTGCCGTCCTTGCCGAGGTCGCCGCCCGGCTGCAGGCCCACCGCCTTGAACTGCTCGGTCATGTACTGGACCGTCTTCTTCTCGCCTTCGGTCGCCGGGCCGCGGCCTTCAAAGGCGTCGGAGGACAGGACCTTGATGTGGTCGGCCAGCAGGGCGGGGTCGATGGCGGCGGCCTGGGCGCCTTGGGCGAAAACAGCCCAGCTCAGGGCGGTGGCCAGCAGAAAACGTTTCATGATCACACTCGAACAGGGGAGGGGGATTGCGCCGAACCCTAGTCATTCGGCGCGGCCTCGGCTAGGGACGTGGCGCGGCGGTTACGTTACGGCTGCGAGCACGGTTTGTATCCGCCCTGCAATCCTGGCGTCGTCTACCCATGTGAAGGCGACGCGAGCTTGACCTCAGATTTCAGCGTTTCATTGCCGGTGTGCTCGGCCCTGATTCGCTGGTCCGACGACGAACAGAAGAGATGATGCGACCCGCAGTCCTTACCGCAGCCGGCCTGGCTTGCCTTGCGCTCGGCGCCTGCGCTTCCGCGCGCAAGCCGGACGTGCGCCTGCCCGCGGCCTATGAAGCCCCCGTTGCGGCCCAGGCGGCGGACGCCGCGGTGCTGGACGCCTGGTGGACCCAGTTCGGCGACCCCGAGCTGACCGGCCTGATCGAGCAGGCGCTGAAGACCGCGCCCGACGCCCGGGCCGCCGCGGCCCGGCTGGCCGAGGCGCGCGCCACCGCCACCACCGGCCTCTTGGCCTTCCTGCCCCAGGGCGATGGCGCGGCCTCCCACAAGGAGACCCACACCACCCAGACCTACGGCACGCCGGTCAGCATCCCCGGCTTCTCGTCCAGCGGCAAATCCACCTCCGAAAGCGCCAGCCTCAACGTCAGCTGGGAAGTGGACCTGTTCGGCCGGATCTTCGCGGTGGCCAAGGCGGCCAAGGGCGACACCACGGCGGCCCGCTTCGTCTATGAAGGCGCGCGCTCCAGCCTCGCCGCCAATGTCGCCGACACCTATTTCCAGGCCCGCGGCCTGGCGATCCAGCTGGCCGACGCCCGCGAGACCCTGCGGATCCAGCAGGGCCTGCAGCAGGTGGCCGAGGTGAAGGCCAAGCGCGGTCTCGGCTCCGGCGCCGACGCCGACCGGGTGGCCGGCGACCTCGCCCAGGCCCAGGCCCAGGTTGCGAGCCTTGAAGCCGAATTGAGGGCCACGCGGCGGACCCTGCTGGTGCTGGTCGGGCGGGGGATCGAGCCCCTAGCCAACCTGCCGGTGGACGCCACCGTTGGGGCGGTCCCCGAGGTTCCGGCCACGGTGCCTGGCGCCCTGCTCGCCCGCCGGCCTGACGTTCGCGAGGCCGAGGCCCGCGTCCGCTCCGCCGCCGGCCGCACCACCTACGCCCAGCTGGCCTTCTTCCCGACCTTCACCCTGACGCCCGGCGTCGGCCTGTCGAACAGCGAGCAGCCGGGCTACCGCTCGACCACCCGCAACTGGTCGATCGGCGCCTCGGTGACCCAGCCGGTGCTGTCGATCCCGCGCCTGCTGGCCGAGCTGAAGGCCCAGAACGCCCGCACCGAACAGGCGGTCATCGCCTATGAGAAGGCGGTGCAGACCGCCTATGGCGAGGCCGACACCGCCCTGGTCCGGCTCGAGGCCGACCGCCGCGGGGTGGCGGACCTGACCGAGGGCGAACGCCGGGCCGGCCGGGCCTATGAGGCCGCCCGCGTCCGCTACGCCGCCGGCATCGATGATCTGACGACCGCGCTCAGCGCCGAACAGGCCTGGCGCTCGGTCCGCTCCCAACTGACCAGCGCCCAGGTCCAGGCCCTGCGGCGCACGGTTCAATCCTACAAGGCGCTGGGCGGCGGCTGGCCGTCCTCCGCCGACCGCTCCGTGAAAGAGGCGCGCTAGACGTGACGAACTCCAACACCCCGCTTTTCAAGTCCGCCTCGCGGATCGCCATGATCTCCGTCAGCGTCGCCCTGGCGGCGGCGCCCCTGGCCGCCTGCGGCCGTAAGGCGGCTGTCACCGAGACCGAGGCCCAGCGCGCCCGCGCCGTGCGGGTCGTCAAGGTCGAGGCCCGCGCCATCACCGGCGCCCTGTCGGCCACCGGCGTCCTGCAGCCCCGCGAGGAGGCCGCGGTCCTGCCCGAAGTGACCGGCTATCGCGTCGCCAAGGTGCTGGTGGATGAGGGGCAGTATGTCCGCGCCGGCCAGACCCTGGTGCAGCTGGATGGGGCCCTGATCTCCGCCCAGGTCGACCAGCAGCGGGCGCTCGCCGCCCAGGCCGCGGTCCAGGCCGAGCAGGCCGAGGCCCAGGCCAGCCGGGTGAGCGGCCTCGACGGCCAGGGCGTCCTGTCCCAGGAGGCGCTGGAACAGCGCCGCTTCCAGGCCCGCGCCGCCCGCGCCACCGCCAACGCCCAGGCCGCCGCGCTGAAGGACGCCCAGACCCGGGCCGGCAAGCTGAACGTCTCGGCCCCGGTCTCCGGCCTGGTGCTGGAACGCAATGTCCGCCCCGGCGATCTGTCGGCCGGCGGCTCCGCCTGGTACCGGATCGCCCAGGGCGGCGAGATCGAGCTGCGCGCCGAGCTGTCTGAAGAAGACATCGCCCGGGTCCGTCCGGGCCAACGGGTCACCGTGGTCCTGCCCACCGGCTCCAGCGCCCAGGGGACCGTGCGGCTCGTCTCGCCCCAGGTGAACAGCCAGACCAAGCTCGGCGTGGTTCGGGTGCGCCTGCCGGTGCGCAGCGACATCCGGGCCGGCGGCTTCGGCCGCGCCCTGTTCGAGGACGCCGCCGGCCAGAGCCTGGCCGTGCCCGAGACCGCGATCCGCTACGACGCCGATGGCGCCAGCGTGATGGTCGTGGGCTCGGACAACCGGGTGAAGCGCGTGGTGGTGAAGACCGGCGCCCGCGGCGGCGGGCTCGTCGCCCTGACCCAGGGCCCAGCGCCCGGCGCCGTGGTCATCCAGAATGCCGCGGCCTTCCTGCTCGACGGCGACCTGGTGCGCCCCGTGTTCGGTGACGCCGGCAAGCCCGCGAGTGTGAAGTAATGAGCGGCTCGGATCCTTACGCCGGCGAGGGGGAGGGCGGCCTGCGCATCTCCGCCTGGGCGATCAAGAACCCGGTTCCCGTGGCGGTGCTGTTCATCGCCATGGTCCTGGCCGGCATGGTCGCCTACACCGGCCTGCCCATCAAACAGTTCCCCAACGTGCAGTTCCCGATGGTGTCGGTCACCGTCACCCAGAACGGCGCGGCCCCGGCGGAAATGGAGACCCAGGTCACGCGTCCGGTCGAGGACGCGCTGGCGGGCATCTCTGACGTCAAGAACATCTATTCCACGGTCAGCCAGGGCGTCTCGACGACCAATATCGAGTTTGAGCTCGGCCAGGACCTGCAGAAGAAGACCGACGACGTCCGCTCCAAGATCGACCAGACCCGCGCGGTCCTGCCGCGCGAGATCGACGAGCCGACCGTCACCCGCGTGGAGCTCGATAGCTCGCCGATCCTGACCTATTCGGTCGAGGCGCCGGCGATGTCGGACACCGAACTCTCCTGGTTCATCGACGACACCGTCTCCCGCGCCCTGCAGTCGGCCAAGGGGGTCTCGCAGATCTCCCGCGTCGGCGGCGTTAACCGCGAGATCAATGTCATCATCGACCCTGACAAGCTGGCGGCCCGTGGGCTTACGGCGGCGGCGGTCAACACCGCCCTGCGCAGCTTTGACCAGGACGCCGCCGGCGGCCGGACCTCGGTCGGTGGTCGCGAGCAGACCGTGCGGGTTCTTGGCGCCGCCAACACCCTGGACGCCCTGCGCGACCTGACCATCCCCACCGGCGGCGGCCGCTATGTGAAGCTGACCGAGGTGGCCGAGGTCGGCGACGGCTCGTCCGAGGTGCGCGGCTTTGCGCGCTTCAACAACCGCCCGGTGGTCGGCTTCCAGGTCATGAAGACCCGCGACTCCAGCGACGTCCGCGTGGACGACGAGGTGGTCAAGGCCCTGGACACCCTGGCCAAGGCCCATCCGGGCGTGACCTTCACCCGCATCTTCTCCTCGGTGGACGAGACCCGCGCCTCCTTTGAGGCGACCCAGCACGTGCTGCTCGAAGGCATGATCCTGGCCGCGCTCGTGGTGTTCATCTTCCTGCGCGACTGGCGCTCGACCATGATCACCGCAGCGGCCATGCCGATCTCGCTGATCCCCACCTTCTTTGTGATGAACATGTTCGGGTTCAGCCTGAACGTGGTCACCCTGCTGGCCCTCACCCTGGTCATCGGCATCCTGGTCGATGACGCCATCGTCGAGATCGAAAACATCGAGAAGCGCGTCGCCCAGGGCATGCGCCCGTGGGAGGCCTCGATGATCGGCGCCGACGCCATCGGCCTGGCGGTGGTGGCCACCACCATGGCCATCGTGGTGGTGTTCGCTCCGGTGTCGTTCATGACCGGCATGGCCGGCCAGTTCTTCCGCGAATTCGGCCTGACCGTCTGCGTGGCGGTGCTGTTCTCGCTGGTGGTGGCGCGCCTGCTCACCCCGCTGATGGCGGCCTATCTGCTCAAGCCGGCCAAGACAGCCCACGAGCGCAAGCCCTTCGAAGGCTTTTACCGCAACGCCCTTGAATGGGCGCTGGACCACCGGATCATCGCCTGCATCGCCGGCGGCGTGCTGTTCGTGGCCTCGCTGCTCATGGTCCCCCTGCTGCCCCAGGGCTTCCAGCCGGCCGGCGACCCTGACTACATCTATGTGAACCTCCAGGGTCCGCCCGGCGCCACGGCCAAGGACATGGAGGACGTGGCCGCCCGCGTCTCCAACATCTTCCAGGGTCGCGAAGGCGTCCGCGGCGTCTTCACCCAGGTCGGCTCCACCGCCGCGACCGGCGGCCCCGGCTTTGGCGGCGGGGGCGGCGGCAGCGACCTGCGCGACGGCACCGTGATCGTGCTGCTCAACACCAAGCGCAGCATCACGGGCGATGAGCTGAAGAACGCGACCCGCCAGGCCCTGCGCGAAGTGCCCGACGCCCGCGTCTCCTTCCTGGACTTCCAGGGCGGCGCCGGCATCCAGCAGGTGCTGACCAGCGATGACCCGGCCGCTCTGCAGCGTGCGGCGCTGGAGCTGGAAAAGCAGATGCGCACCGTGCGGCTGATCGCCGATCCCAAGCCGTCCGTCCCGCCCACCGGCCCTGAGCTGGTGATCCGGCCCCGGGCCGATGAGGCCGCCCGCCTGGGCGTCTCGGTGGACACCATCGCCCAGATCGCCCGCGTCGCGACGGTCGGCGACATCGACGCCAACGTCGCCAAGCTGACCTCGGGCGAACGGCGGATCCCGATCCGCATCCGCATGCCCGCCGACGCCCGCGCCGACCTGGAGCGGATCAAGTCCCTGCGCGTGCCCACCGCCTCGGGCGGCATGACCACCCTGGACGCCGTCGCCGATGTCAGCTTCCAGGCCGGTCCCGCCCGGATCGAGCGCCTGAACCGCAAGCGCCAGCTGACCGTCCAGGCCGAGCTGAACGGCACCGTCCAGGGTCCCGCCTATGCGGAGATCCAGAAGCTGCCGATCATGCAGCAGATCAAGGACAAGAAGATCCCGGGCGTCGCGCCGGCCGAGACCGGCCAGCTGGAAGCCATGGTGGAGCTGTTCAGCTCCTTCGGCCTGGCCCTGATTTCGGGCGTGCTGATGATCTATGGCGTGCTGGTGCTGCTGTTCCGCAGCTTCTTCAAGCCGGCGGTGATCCTGACGGCCCTGCCCCTGTCCTTCGGCGGCGCCTTTGTGGGCCTCTTGGCCTTCAACCTGTCGCTCAGCGTGCCGTCCCTGATCGGCTTCCTGATGCTGATGGGCCTGGCCGCCAAGAACTCGATCCTGCTGGTCGAGTACGCCATCGAGCGGGAACGCGAAGGGGTGGAGCAACGCCAGGCGCTGCTGGAGGCCTGCCGCGAGCGGGCGCGTCCCATCGTCATGACCACGGTGGCTATGGCCGCCGGCATGCTGCCGACCGCGCTCGCCCTGGAAAAGGGCGCCGAGTTCCGCCAGCCCATGGCCGTGGCGGTGATCGGCGGCCTGATCACCTCGACCCTGCTGTCCCTGGTCCTGGTGCCGGTGGTCTACGAGTTCGTCGACGACTTCGAGACCTGGCTGCGGCCCAAGCTCGCCAAGCTGATCACCCCGCGCGAGGCCCCGGCCGAGGACCGCGAGGGCCAGGAGTCCACCGTCCGCTGAGCCTGCGGCTGTTCAGGGCCGCAACCTTGAGGTTAAGGTCCAGCGGAACGGGATCCCAGGAGCGGGCATGGCGAAGGTTTCGATCGGCACGGCGCTGGGCGCGGGGTTCCGCCTGTTCCGGGCGCGGCCCGGCCTGATCCCCGCCTGGGGCCTGGCCTGGCTGGTCCTGGGCATCCTGCCCCAGGTCCTGGGCTATCTGGTCCTGTGGCCGGACCTGCTGGCCGCCTACACGCCGGTGATGCGCGACCTTGCCGCCGGGCTGGATCCGGATCCCGAGGGGCCGGCCCTGGTGGCCCTGCAGCAGCGCATGCTGCCCTGGCAACTGCTTCAGTTCCCGCTGGCCCTGGCCGGGCAGAGCATCTTTTTCGCCGCCGTCTGCCGGGCGGTGCTGACGCCCTCCGACCGGCGGTTCGCCTATCTGCGGTTCGGCCGGCCTGAGCTCCAGCTCGTTCTGGTCCAGCTGGCGATCATCGGGATCATCATCCTGACCGTGGTCGCGGCCCTGATCCTGGGAACCTTCATCGTGCTGGGGATCACCCTGGCGGCCGGCGGCCAGGGGGGCGATGTCCGCGGCCTGGCGACCTTCGGGGTCGCCTTGGTGGGCATGATCCTGTTCGGCTGGGCGGCCCTGCGCCTGTCCATGGCCATGCCGATGACCGTCACCGAGGGGCGCTTCCGACTGCTGGAGTCCTGGAGCCTGACCCGCGGCCATGGCTGGAAGCTGTTCGGCCTGGCCGTGGCCCTGGTCGCGCTCCTGCTGCTGATCGAGGTCGCTGTGGTGATCGTCGCGGTGATCCTGGCCGTGGTCGGCGGCGTCGCCGGCAGCCTGGCCGGGATCGGCGCGCATCTCCAGGCCCTGGCGGCCCAGCCGCCGGAAGCCTGGGCGGCCCAGCTCGCCCCCTGGGCCGTCCTGGGCCTGATCCTTTACGGCATGCTGGCGGCGGTGCTGCAGACCCTGATGGCGGCCCCGTTCATCGACGTCTATCGCCAGCTCACCGCCGGCGACGAGGCTCAGGCCTCGCCGGCCAGCACCTGGGCATAGAAGGCCGGGTCCACATTGGCCCCGGACAGGACGATCGCCACCGTGCTTCCGGGGCGCGCCAGCGGAACCTTGCCGGCCAACAGGGCCGCCAGGCAGACCGAGCCACCGGGCTCCACCACCAGCTTCAGGGTCGTGTAGGCGTAGCGCATGGCCTCGGCCACCTCGGCGTCGGTGACGTCGGCCATGCCGCTCACCGTCTTTCGCAGGATCGGGAAGACGATCTTGCCGGGCGCCGGGCTCTCCAGGGCGTCGCAATAGGACCGGCCGGTCGGCTTGATCTCCAGCCGTTCGCCATTGGCCAGGGACTGGGCGGTGTCGTCGAAACCTGTAGGCTCGACCCCCACCACATCGGTGCTCGGCGACAGATGGCGCACGGCCAGCGAGGTTCCCGCCAGCAGGCCGCCGCCGCTGACCGGGGCCATGAACAGGTCGAGGTTCGCACCCAGGGCCTTGGCCTGGCGCACCAGCTCGATCCCCGCGGTGCCCTGTCCGGCGATGATGTGCGGATCATCGAAGGCCGGGACCACCACGGCCGCGCGCTCGGCGGCGACCTTGGCGGCGATGGCCTCGCGGTCCTCGGTCAGGCGGTCATAGAGCAGGACGTCGGCGCCATAGCCCCGCGTCGCGGCGACCTTCACCGCCGGGGCGTCAGACGGCATGACGATCAGGGCCGGCATGCCCAGCAGCTTGGCCGCCAGGGCGACCCCCTGGGCGTGGTTGCCAGACGAGAAGGCGACAACCCCGCGCCGCTTCTCCTCACCCTCAAGCTGGACCAGCCGGTTATAGGCGCCGCGGAACTTGAAGGCCCCGGCCCGCTGCAGGGTCTCAGCCTTGATCAGCACGCGACAGCCCAGCCGGTCGTTCAGCGCCGGGCTCTCGATCAGCGGCGTCTCGGCCGCGTGGCCGGCCAGCCTGGCCGCGGCCGCCTCGATGTCGGCGAAGCTGACGCTCATTTGGCGAAGACCATGGCGTCGTCGGCGAAGGCCTTGAACTCCAGGGCGTTGCCGCAAGGGTCCAGGAAGAACAGGGTCGCCTGCTCCCCGGGCTGACCCTTGAAGCGGATCTGCGGCTCGATGATGAACTTCGTGCCCGCCGCCTTCAGCTTCTCAGCAAGGGCCTCCCAGGCCGGCAGGGTCAGGATGGCCCCGAAATGGCGGACCGGCACCTGCTCGCCGTCGACGGCGCTGGTGTGCCGATGGCCGACCTCGTCCGGCGCCAGGTGGGCGACGATCTGGTGGCCGTAGAAGTCGAAATCCACCCAGTCTGCACTGGATCGGCCCTCAGGGCAGCCGAGCAGCTCGCCATAGAAGGCGCGGGCCTCCGCAAGATCGCGGACGGGAAAGGCGAGGTGGAAGCGGGGCATGGTCATGGCTTCCCTCATAACGCGGGGGCTTGACGGCGCAAGCGCCTCGGGGTCTACACCCGACGACCGGACCTGAGGCGCCCCAGAGGCGCTCGCCCGGTCACCCAAAATCGAGCAAGTCCACTCGTCGAGTCCTGTCGAAGGGCGATGTGGATCCGCGCGGCAGGCGGCGGACTCGTATCTCATGGCCAATGTGACGGTGATCGGCGCCCAGTGGGGTGACGAAGGCAAGGGCAAGCTGGTGGACTGGCTGTCCAACCGGGCCGATGTGGTGGTGCGCTTTCAGGGCGGCCACAACGCGGGCCACACCCTGGTGGTGGGCGATCAGGTCTACAAGCTCAGCCTGCTGCCGTCGGGCGTGGTTCAGGGCAAGCTGTCGGTGATCGGCAACGGGGTCGTGGTCGATCCCTGGCACCTGATCGAGGAGATCGCCAAGCTGGCCGGCCAGGGCGTGACCATCACGCCGGACCTGCTGGTCCTGGCCGACAACGCCACCCTGATCCTTCCCCTGCACGCCGACCTGGACAAGGCGCGCGAGGCCGCCACCACCGCCAAGATCGGCACCACCGGCCGCGGCATCGGCCCGGCCTATGAGGACAAGGTCGGTCGCCGCGCCATCCGGGTCGGCGACCTCGCCGACCGCGAGGCCCTGAAGGTCAAGATCGACCGCCTGCTCGCCCACCACGCGCCCCTGCGCAAGGGCCTGGGCCTGCCGGACTATGACGCCGACGGCCTGCTCGCCCTGCTGGAAGAGATCGCGCCCAAGGTGCTGCCCTTCGCCCGCCCCGCCTGGCGGCTGCTGGACGAGGTGGTGAAGTCGGGCAAGCGGGTGCTGTTCGAAGGCGCCCAGGGCGCCCTGCTGGACGTCGACCACGGCACCTACCCTTATGTGACCTCGTCCAACACCGTGGCCGGCCAGGCTGCGGCCGGCTCAGGCCTGGGTCCGCGCGGTCCCGGCTATGTGCTGGGCATCGTCAAGGCCTACACCACCCGCGTGGGCGAAGGCCCGTTCCCCACCGAACTGTTCGACGAGATTGGCCAGCACCTGGGCACGGTCGGCCGCGAGTTCGGGGTGGTCACCGGCCGCCCGCGCCGCTGCGGCTGGTTCGACGCCGCCCTGGTGCGCCAGTCGGTGGCCCTGAACGGCATTGAAGGCATCGCCCTGACCAAGTTGGACGTCCTGGACGGCCTGCCCAAGCTGAAGATCTGCGTGGGCTATCGGCTGGGCGACCAGACCTTTGACTACCTGCCCGCCGGCCTGAAGGCCCAGGCGGCGCTGGAGCCGATCTATGAGGAAATGGACGGCTGGAGCGAAAGCACCGCCGGCGCCACTTCCTGGAAGGACCTCCCCGCCAATGCGGTGAAGTATGTCCGCCGGGTGGAGGAGCTGATCGGCGCGCCGGCGGCGATGGTCTCCACCAGTCCGCAGCGGGACGACACCATCATGGTGCGCGATCCCTTCCAGGACTGAGGAATTACTGCGGCGAAAAGTCGCACTTAAAGCGGTTCTTTACGCTCTCGGCTCATGGTGCGCCCGAAGACTTCCGAGTCCAGGTGCATTTCCGTGTTTACTGACGAAGCCAAGCTGATCGCCAAGATGGCGCCGCGGCTCCGCAAGGCGCTGATCGTTGATCCGACGCCGGCGAGCGCCCGGCTGCTCGGCGACCTGTTGCGCAATATCAGCCAGGGTCAGGTGTTCACCGCCCAGACCAACAAGCGTGGCCTGGAGATCGCCAGCCAGATCGACCCGCAGATCATGTTCGTCGAGCTGTCGGGGGCCGGCGTCGATGGCGTCGACTTCGCCCGTAAGGTGCGTCGCGGCGACATGATGTGCCGCCAGGCGCCGATTATCGTCGTGACCTCCACCGCCACGGCCCAGTCGATCCTGGCCGCCCGCGACGCCGGCGTGCACGAGTTCCTGCGTAAGCCCTACACCAACAAGGAGCTGGTTCGCCGGCTCGAGGCGGTGATCCTGCGGCCGCGGGACTGGATCGAGGCGGTGCAGTACATCGGCCCCGACCGCCGCCGCTTCAATTCCGAGGACTATACCGGCCCGCTGAAGCGCAAGTCCGACGTGCGCGAGTCCAGCGATTCCCAACGGGTCCTGCAGGCGATCCGGATCATCAAGTCGGCCCTGCCGGCCCTGTCCAGCGACTCCGCCCAGGCGCTTCGCGCCCTGCGCGCCCAGGCCGCCGACCTGCAGAAGGTCGGGGTGGGCATGAGCGACGTGGCCCTGGTCACCGAGGCCGCCGAGCTGCAGCGCATCCTGCGTGACGCCGCCGAGACCGGGGTGCTTGACCCCCCGGCCATCGCCAAGGCGTCCCTGCCCCTGCTGGCGCGCCTGCCCAAGGACGACGGCGCCGCCCGTGGCCGCGACCAAGTGGTGATGCTCTAGCTCTTGGTTCTGGCGCGTGATGGCCGCCGAAACCGGCCGCCACTTTTGGCTATCACGCCCAGGAAAAAGCCCTCCCGGCGGACGCTGGAAGGGCTCTGTCGTTCAGATGATCTCAGCGATCAGGCGTCGACGAGGTTCTTGGCCTCGGCGGCCGCCTTCATGGACTTCTGCAGCTTCTCGAAGGCGCGAACCTCGATCTGGCGCACCCGCTCGCGGCTGACGCCGTACTGCGAGGCCAGGTCTTCCAGGGTCGTGGGCTCGTCCTTCAGCCGGCGCTCGGTCAGGATGTGACGCTCGCGGTCCGACAGCTCGGTCATCGCCGTCTCAAGCAGGCTCATGCGGATCGAGCGTTCCTCAGAGTCGGCCAGAACGGCTTCCTGGCTCGGCGTGTTCTCGTCGGCCAGCCAGTCCTGCCATTCGCTTTCGCCGTCGGCGCGCAGGGGCGCGTTCAGCGAGGCGTCCGGACCGGACAGCCGCCGGTTCATCGAGATGACTTCCTCGTCCAGAACGCCCAGCTTGGTGGCGATCTGCGAGACCTGTTCGGGACGCAGGTCGCCTTCCTCGAAGGCGCTGATCTGGCTCTTGGCCTTGCGCAGGTTGAAGAACAGCTTCTTCTGGGCCGCGGTCGTGCCCATCTTCACCAGGCTCCAGGAGCGCAGGATGTATTCCTGGATCGAGGCGCGGATCCACCACATGGCGTAGGTCGCCAGGCGGAAGCCCTTGTCCGGCTCAAACTTCTTCACCGCCTGCATCAGGCCGACATTGCCCTCGGAGATCACTTCCCCGATCGGCAGGCCGTAGCCGCGATAGCCCATGGCGATCTTGGCCACGAGGCGCAGGTGGCTGGTCACGAGGCGGTGGGCCGCCTCGGGGTCTTCGTGCTCGCGCCAACGCTTGGCCAGCATGAACTCTTCGTCCTTGGCCAGCATCGGGAACTTGCGGATTTCGGTCAGGTACCGGCTCAGGCCGCCATCAGGCGACATCACCGACAGCGCGGTCGTTCCAGCCATGTGTATATCCCCTTCCCTCGAACGGACTTCGGGTCGGCGCGCGACAAGCCGCGCGGAGCCGTTCGCCCCCTCCAGACCTTAGATAGGTATCGATCCTGGGGAGCGTAAGAGGGCCAAGCTTGGGAGGACGGCCCGAAAGTCCGAGTGCTCTACTCAGGTATTTGTAGTCCCGGAAATGGGCCGCAACAAGGCGGTCGCCGCCCAGTCTTTCTCACAGGCCTGACAGCAGGCCTTCCAGGCTGGCCATGTCTTCGGGCAGGGGGGACTCGAACCTCAGGGTCTCGCCGGTGACCGGGTGAACGAAGCCCAGGACCTGGGCGTGCAGGGCCTGGCGCTTCAGCCCGGACCTGGCCAGCGCGTCCTTCACAGCGTTCGTCGGCGCCCCCGCCCCATAGATGGGATCGCCCAGGCAGGGGGCGCCCTTGGAGGCCAGGTGCACGCGGATCTGATGGGTGCGGCCGGTCTCCAGTCGACAGGCGATGCGGGCCGCCACCGGCTTGTCCTGGGCGCCGAAGGTCTTCTCGACGGCGTAGTGGGTGATCGCCTCGCGGCCGCCCGTGCGCAGCACGGCCATCTTCTTGCGGTCATGGGGCGAGCGGCCGATGCGGGTCTCGATGGTCCCGCGCTCGGGCCGGGGCGCGCCGCGGGTCAGGGCCACATAGACGCGGTCCAGGTCGTGGGCGGCGAACAGGGCCGACAGGCCCTTGTGGGCGGCGTCGGTCTTGGCGACCACCAGCACGCCGGAGGTGTCCTTGTCGATGCGGTGGACGATACCCGGGCGGGCCACCCCGCCGACGCCTGACAGGCTGTCGCCGCAATGGTGCAGCAGGGCGTTGACCAGGGTGCCGCGCTCGCTGCCGGGGGCCGGATGCACCGCCATGCCGGCCGGCTTGTCGACCACGATCAGGTGGGCGTCTTCGTAGAGCACCGTGAGCGGAATGGCCTCCGGTTCCGGCGTGGCCGGCTCGGGCGGCGGGATGAGGATTTCGTAGTCGCCGGCCCTGGCCTTAGCCGAGGCGTCGGTCAGCGCCGCGCCGTCCAGGCGGATGCGGCCCGCCGCCAGCAGGGCCTGGATGCGGCCGCGCGACAGGTCCGGAACCGCTTCGGCCAGGGTCTTGTCCAGCCGCCCGCCCGCCTGATCCGGCGCCAGGCTCAGGCGCAGCACCTCGCCCGCCGGCGCCTCGTCCTCGTCGTCAGGCATCTGGTCGGGGGTGGACAGGGGCGTGGCCTCTTGCGGACATGGAACTATCATGCTCCCGCCGTATGGGAGCGTCAGGTGTATGGCACGCCTGGGCGGCGCGCGCGAACAGGAGTCCCCGATGCAGATTGATCGTCGCCGGGCCTTGGCCCTGCTGGGCCTGGGCGCCGCCACCCCCGCCCTTGGCCAATCGGCCGCCTATGCCGGCGCCGTGCGCTTCGACCACGGCGTCGCCTCGGGCGATCCGCTGCAGGACCGGGTGATCCTGTGGACCCGCATCACCCCGGCCGAGGCGACGACAGGCGAGATCGCCTATCGCTGGTGGCTGACCCCGGTCGTCCGGAACTGGCGCACCCGCAAGCTGGCCAAGTCCGGCCAGGGGACGACCAGCGCCGCCCGCGACTTCACGGTCAAGGTCGACGTCACCGGCCTGAAGCCCGGCGTCGACTATGACTTCTGGTTCGAGGCCAACGGGGTCAGCTCACGGCCGGGTCGCACGCGGACCCTACCCCAGGGCAAGGTCAATGACGTGGTCATGGCCGTGGCCAGCTGCAGCCTCTATCCCAACGGCTACTTCCACGCCTACGGCGCCATCGCCGCCCAGCCGCGCGTCGACGTGGTCCTGCATCTGGGCGACTACATCTACGAATACGGCGGGCCGGGCTCCTACGGCATGGACTCGAAGGTGGCCTATTTCCGGCCGCACGATCCGCCGCACGAGTGCGAGAGCCTGGAGGACTACCGGCGCCGTCACGCCCAGTACAAGACTGACCCCATGCTGCAGGCGGCCCACGCCAAGGCGCCCTGGATCGTGGTCTGGGACGACCACGAAACCGCCAATGACAGCTTCAAGGACGGCGCCCAGAATCACACCCCCATCGACGAAGGTCCGTGGAACGAGCGCAAGGCCCGCGCCATCAAGGCCTATTTCGAGTGGATGCCGATCCGCGAGCCGGCGGACGGCGGCTTCGCCATCAACCGGACCTTCCACTTCGGCGACCTCGTCAGCCTGTTCATGTTGGAGACCCGGCTGACCGCCCGCGACAAGCAGCTGGTCTATGACCGCGACTTGAACGGCATGGACGGCAAGCCGGACCTGAAGGCCTTCAAGGCCAAGCTCTACGATCCCTATCGGCGGATGATGGGCGAGGATCAGCTGGCCTGGCTGGCCGGCGAGCTGGACGCCTCGGTGAAGTCCGGCCGCACCTGGCAGGTGCTGGGCAATGAGGTGGTCATGGCCAAGGTTAATGTGGCCAGCTTCAAGAAGGAGATGGCCCCCGCCGACTACGCCAAGGCGACCAAGGGCCTTTCGGCGGCCGGCAAGGCCCGCCTGGACCGGCTGGAGCTGATCGCGGGCCTGGGCCTGCCCTATGGCCTGGACATGTGGGACGGCTATCCGGTGGACCGCGAGCGGCTGTACGACGCCATCAAGGCGGCCGGCGCGCGGACCATCGTCGTCTCCGGCGACAGCCACGCCTTCTGGGCCAATGAGCTCTATGACGCCGCCGGCGCCCGCGTGGCCGCCGAGTTCGGCACGACCGGGATCACCAGCCCCGGCGGCGGCGACGCCCTGACGACCCTTCCGGTGGGCGAGATCTACGCCAAGGCCAACAAGGAGGTCGTCTACAACAACCAGTCGGCCAAGGGCTTCGTGCTGCTGACCCTGACGCCGACCGAGGCCAAGGGCGAGATGATCAAGGTCTCGACCATCGTCCAGCCGACCTATGAGGTGAGCGTGGACAAGACCTTCCGCCTGACCCCCGAGCCGCGCGGCGTCTCCGGCCTGACGGAGATCTAGCGGCGGGCCAGGGCCAGCTTCAGGCCAAAGCCGATGAAGACCGCGCCGGTGGTGCGGTCCATCCAGCCGACCACCGCCGGCCGGCGCAGGGCGCGCGAGATCGGCTGGGTCGCGGCGATCAGGGCGGCGAACCAGATCGCCCCCAGCAACGCATGGATGGCGGCCAGGCCGAACATGTAGGGGCCGGCGGGGACGCCCTCGACCAGGAACTGGGGCAGGAACGAGACGTAGAACACGCCCACCTTGGGGTTCAGCAGGTTGGTGAACAGGCCCCGCCACAGCCAGCCGCCGCCCGAGACGCTGGGCGCAGTCTCGCTCTCAAAGCTGTCCCGGGGTTTGCGCAGCAGGTTGATCCCCATCCAGACCAGATAGGCCGCCCCGGCCCACTTCAGCGCCGTGAAAGCCAGGCTGGAGGCTGCAAGCAGCGCCCCCAGGCCCACGGCGGCCGCGGCCCCCCAGGCCAGGCATCCCAGCAGGATTCCGGCCCCGGCCAGGGCGGCGCGCTTTGGCCCTTCGGCGGCGGCGGTGCGCAGCACCAGGGCGGTGTCCAGGCCGGGCGTCAGGGTCAGCAGGGTCGCGGCCAGGGTGAAGGCCGACAGGGACTGGATAAGGGTCACGGCCGCTCTACCAGCTTGCCGTCCTCCACCACCCGGTAGAAGCAGGAGCGGAAGCCCACATGGCAGGCGCCGCCATCGCCCTGGGGCAGGACCTTCAGCCACAGGCAGTCCTGGTCGCAATCGATGCGCATCTCGACGATCTTCTGGATCTGGCCGGAGGTCGCGCCCTTGTGCCAGATCTCGTTGCGAGACCGGCTGAAATAGACCGCCTCGCCAAGCTCCAGGGTGCGGGCCAGCGCCTCGGCGTTCATCCAGGCGAACATCAGCACCTCGCCGGTCTCGGCATGGGTGGTCACCACCGCCATCAGGCCATTGGCGTCAAAGCGCGGGGCGAGCACCTCGCCGCGCTCCAGGGCGGTCTTGTCGGGGGCGGTGGGGAACTCAGTCATGCTCAACCCTATGGCGCGATAAGGCTCCGCCGCCTAGCCTCAGAGCGCATGAGTCTCAAGGACTGGATCAAGGGCCGGGTGGCGGCCATGGACGCCGCCGTTCGCCCCTGGGCGGCGCGCTCGCGCCTCAACGCCTTCCTCTACGAGTTCCTGCTGTTCGGCCTGAAACAGGCCTGGGCCTGCCTCTATGGCGGGGCGATGGTCGCGGCCCTGATCGGCACGAGCCTGTGGTGGCCGGACGCCTCGCCGGTCAGCCGCTATGACGCCCTGGTGGTCTACGCCCTGCTGATCCAGGTGCTGTTGCTGGCCACCCGGCTGGAGCGCTGGGACGAGGCCCTGGTGATCTTCATCTTCCACGTGGTCGGCACGGCGATGGAGGTGTTCAAGACCGCGACCGGCTCGTGGATCTATCCGGAGGATTCGCTGCTGCGGATCGGCGGCGTGCCGCTGTTCTCAGGCTTCATGTATGGCGCGATCGGCAGCTATATCGCCCGCGCCTGGCGGCTGTTTGACATCCGCTTCGAGCGCTATCCGCCCCTCTGGGCGCCCTGGCTGCTGGCCCTGCTCAGCTACCTGAATTTCTTCACCGACCACTACGGGGTCGATATCCGCTGGGGCCTGTTCGCCCTGTCAGGACTGATCTTCTGGGGCCGGTCGTTCCTGTTCACGCCGGACCTGAAGGCGCGGCGCATGCCCATGCTTCTGGGCTTCATCCTGGTGGCCCTGTTCATCTGGATCGCCGAGAACGTCGGCACCTTCACCCGGACCTGGATCTATCCCGACCAGAAGCATGGCTGGAGCATGGTCCCGCTGGCCAAGCTGGGATCCTGGTATCTCTTGATGATGCTGAGCTTCGTGCTGGTCAGCCTGGTGCACCGGCCGGAAGCGCCCACCGCTGTCATCCCGGTTTCGGCGAAGCCGAAGACCGGGACCCATAGACACTGATCTATCCGGAAGTCCCCGCGCGTCTGGGTCCCGGACAGGCGCTGCGCGCCTTCCGGGATGACACCGGGGAGATCAGCGCTTGTTGACGAAGTCCAGGAACCGCTGACGCAGGGTCGGGTCGGTCTTGAAGACGCCAGTGAACTGGGTGGTGATGGTCGAGACGTGGCGGTGGTGCACGCCGCGGGTGGTCATGCACTGGTGCGCGGCGTCGATCAGCACGGCCACGCCCGCCGGGCGCAGGCTGT
Organism: Phenylobacterium conjunctum; assembly: GCF_042679085.1. Taxonomy (NCBI): domain Bacteria; kingdom Pseudomonadati; phylum Pseudomonadota; class Alphaproteobacteria; order Caulobacterales; family Caulobacteraceae; genus Phenylobacterium; species Phenylobacterium conjunctum. Next base: position 21,536 of record NZ_JBHTLQ010000023.1, read on the forward strand.
CGGTGATGGCGTCGGCGATCTGCTGGGTCATGGTCTCCTGGGTCTGGAGACGGCGGGCGAAGATCTCGACCACCTTGGCCAGCTTGGAGATGCCCACCACGCGGTTGGTCGGCATGTAGGCGACATAGGCCTTGCCCAGGAACGGCGCCATGTGGTGCTCGCAGTGGCTCTCCACCTCGATGTCGCGCAGCATGACGATGTCGTCATAGCCCTGCACGTCCTCGAAGGTGCGCGACAGTTCCTTGGCCGGGTCGAGCTTGTAGCCCTCGAACCATTCGGCATAGGCGTCGACCACGCGCTTGGGGGTGTCGATCACGCCTTCGCGGCGCGGATCATCGCCGGCCCAGGCGATCAGGGTGCGAACCGCCTCCATCGCCTCTTCGCGCGTCGGGCGCTTCACGGCTTCAAGATCAAGATCGGAAACACCGACCAGGGTTCGGTCGCGAATAGGAGCGTCCATGTGCTTGAGGTTCTTTCCGGGCTGAGTTGCGCCGGGACGAGGGTCCCGGAAATGACGCGTGCCACCCTGTCTACGTAAGCTCGGGCCGCAAGGTTGCGTTCCCGTGGCTTACCGCTTGGGTCGTCTGTATATGGGACGAAGCCGGCAAGCGGCAACTGTGACGCTACGTAGTTTTCCTGAAGAGACAATCGAAGAGCCTATGACCCTCGCCCTCTACGACTCCATGGACCGCGCCAAGCGGCCCTTCGTCCCCCGCGATCCGAGCCGGGTGACGATGTATGTCTGTGGGCCGACGGTCTACAATTACGCCCATATCGGCAACGCCCGCCCGGTGGTGGTGTTCGACGTGCTGTTCCGCCTGCTGCGCCACCTCTATGGGGCTGAGCACGTGATCTATGCGGCCAACGTCACGGACGTGGACGACAAGATCAACAAGAAGGCCGCCGAGGAAGGCGTGCCGATCTCGACGATCACCGACCGCTATCTGGGGGTCTACAACGCCGACATGGCGGAGCTGGGCGCCTTGCGCCCCACGCACCAGCCGCGGGCGACCCAGACCATGGGCGCCATCATCGCCATGATCGGCCGGCTGGTCGACAACGGCTCGGCCTATGCCGCCGAGGGCCATGTGCTGTTCAACACCCAGGCCTATCCCGACTACGGCAAGCTCAGCGGTCATCCCATGGAGGACATGATCGCCGGCGCGCGGGTGGACGTGGCCCCCTACAAGCGGCACCCCGCCGACTTCGTGCTGTGGAAGCCGTCCAAGGAAAACGAGCCGGTCTGGGACAGCCCCTGGGGGCCGGGCCGGCCCGGCTGGCACATTGAGTGCTCGGCCATGATCGAGCAGAGCCTGGGCCTGCCCATCGACATCCACGGCGGCGGCATCGACCTGCTGTTCCCGCACCATGAGAACGAGATGGCCCAGGGCGTCTGCGCGCACGGCCACCATGATGGCGACCACAAGGTCGGCTACGCCAACTACTGGCTGCATAACGGCTTCCTGAACATGGGCGCCGAGAAGATGTCCAAGAGCCTGGGCAATGTGGCCCTGGTCCACGACCTGGTGGCCCAGGCCCCGGGCGAGGCCCTGCGCTGGGCGCTGCTGGTCGGCCACTACCGTGCGCCGCTGGACTGGACCGGCGACCTGATCGAGCAGTCGAAGAAGGCGCTGGACCGGCTGTATGGCGCCCTGCGGCGCTCCAGCGAGGTCGAGGCCGAGGACACCGGGCCGAGCGCCAAGTTCATGGCCGCCTTGGAAGATGACCTGAACACCCCGGCCGCCATGGCCGAGCTGTTCGGTCTGGCCACGGCGCTGGAGACCGCCAAGGGGCCTGGCCGCGCCAAGGCCAAGGGCGAGCTGCTGGCCTCGGCCCAGGTGATGGGCTTCCTGGCGGGCGATCCGGAAGCCTGGTTCCAGGCGGGCGTGACCGACGAGCTGCGCGAGAAGGTCGAGGCCCTGATCGCCGAGCGCGTCGCCGCCCGCGCCGCCAAGGACTGGGCCGCCGCGGACCGCATCCGCGATGCGCTCACGGCGTTGAACGTCGAGGTCATGGACGGGCCGACCGGCGCGACCTGGCGCATCCGGGAGCAGGCCTGATGCCCTTCCAACCTGGGGAGATGTTCAAGCCCTCCGCCGGCTTCGTGTTCGGCGGCGGGGGCGGTCAGGCGGGCTCCGGCCCGCCCAAGATCGAGCATCGGATCGGCGTCCAGGCGCCGGCCGAGATCATCTGGGAGATCCTCGCCGACCTGCCGTCCTGGTCGGCGTGGAACCCGCTCTACCCCGAAGCCGCCGGAGAGATCCGGATCGGCTCGGTCCTGACCCTGCGCCTGGCCCTGCCGGGCCAGCCGGACCGGATGATCAATCCGGTGGTCATGGAATGGGTGCCCCTGGAACAGCTGCACTGGCGGCTGTCCATGCTGGGCGGAATGGTCACCTCGGTGCGCTATATCGAGATCGAGGCGCTCGGCCCCGGAAACTGCATCGTCTCCAACGGCGAGATCTTCACGGGCTTGCTGGGCGGGCTGGTGGTGGGCCGGCTGCGCAAGTCTATCCGCCGCGGCTTCACCGAGATGGGCGAGGCCCTGGCCGCCCGCGCCGAGGCCCGCTGGCGCGAGCAGGGCGGGGCGCCTAAGTCAGAGTCATGATCGACGACCTGTATTCCGCCAAGCTGTTGAAACTGGCCGCGAATATTCCGCATATCGGGCGGCTGGCCGATCCCCAGGGCGTGTCCGAAAAGGTGGCCTTGCTCTGCGGCAGCAAGGTGGTCGTCCATGTTGACGTCAAAGACAACGTCGTCACCGATTTCGCCCAGGATGTGCAGGCCTGCGCGCTGGGCCAGGCCTCCGCCGCCGTGCTGGGCGCCCATGTCCTGGGAGCCAGCCTGGCCGAGATCGAGTTGGCCCGGGACCAGTTTCGTGCCATGTTGAAGGACGGCGCGCCCGCGCCGACTGGACGTTTCTCGGACCTCTCCATGCTCGCCCCGGTGAAGGACTATCCCGCCCGTCACGCCTCCACGCTGCTCGCGTTCGAGGCCACGGCCGAAGCCGTCCGCCGCGCCATGGAGCGAACTAGCCGCGCCGGCGCGGCTTGATCCCTGAATCCACACGGGATAATCGCGGCGATTGAATCGCAAGGCTGCGAGCCGGCATGAGCTTCTATGAACACTGCGTCAGGGGCGCGTTGCGCGCCTACAAGCTGACGCTTTCACCGCTGATCGGACGCCAATGCCGCTTTCTGCCGACCTGTTCGGAGTATGCGGCTCAAGCCCTGATCAGTCATGGCCCCTGGCGCGGCGGATGGCTCGCCGCCAAGCGGGTCTGCCGATGCAATCCGTGGGGCGGATCGGGCTATGACCCGCCGCCTCCGCCGAGCAAGGCTCGGAACTGGACGTGTGAAACATGATCGAACTGATTTTTCCCGACGGCTCGAAGCGCGAGTTCGCTGAGGGCGCCTCCGGCCGCGACGTGGCCGCCTCCATCGCCAAGTCGCTGGAGAAGAAGGCCCTGCTGGTGAAGCTGGACGGCCAGCTGCTCGACCTCGACCGGCCCCTGCCGGGCGGCGGCGCCTTCGAGATCCTGACCCGTGACAGCGCCGAGGCGCTGGAGGTCATCCGCCACGACGCCAGCCACGTGATGGCCGAGGCGGTGCAGGAGCTGTTCCCCGGCACCCAGGTGACCATCGGCCCGGCGATCGAGGACGGCTTCTACTACGACTTCGCCCGCGAGACGCCGTTCAGCCTGGACGACCTGGCCAAGATCGAGCAGCGAATGAAGGAGATCGTCGACCGCGACGAGAAGATCGTGCGCGAGGTCTGGGACCGCGACGAGGCCATCAGCCACTTCAAGTCCATCGGCGAGGCCTACAAGGCCGAGATCATCTCCGACCTGCCGGCCGACGAGACCATCACGGTCTATCGCCAGGGCCAGTGGAAGGACCTGTGCCTGGGCCCGCACCTGCCCTCGACCAAGCATGTGGGCAAGGCGTTCAAGCTGATGAAGCTGGCCGGCGCCTACTGGCGCGGCGACCACCGCAACGCCCAGCTCCAGCGGATCTACGGCACGGCCTGGGCCAGCGAGGCCGACCTTGAGGCGCACCTGACGCGTCTGGAGGAAGCCGAGAAGCGCGACCACCGCAAGATCGGCCGGGCCATGGACCTCTTCCACCTGCAGGAAGAGGGCAAGGGGATGATTTTCTGGCACCCCAAGGGCTGGACCCTGTACCGGACGGTGGAGGCCTATATGCGCCGCCGCCTGGACGAGGACGGCTACGTGGAGGTCAAGGCGCCCCAGATCATGGATCGGGTGCTCTGGGAGAAGTCCGGCCACTGGCAGAAGTTCGGCCAGAACATGTTCACGTGCGAAACGACGGAAGGCGAGATCCTGGCCGTTAAACCCATGAACTGTCCGGGGCACGTGCAGATTTTCAACCATGGCCAGAAGAGCTATCGCGACCTGCCGCTGCGGATGGCCGAGTTCGGGGCCTGCCACCGGTATGAACCGTCGGGCGCCCTGCACGGCATCATGCGCCTGCGCGCCTTCACCCAGGACGACGCCCACATCTTCTGCCGCGAGGACCAGATCGAGGCGGAGAGCACCAAGTTCATCCGGCTCCTGGAAAGCGTCTACGCCGACTGCGGCCTGGAGCTGCACTCGGTGAAGCTCGCCCTGCGTCCTGAACTGCGCTTTGGCACCGACGAGGTCTGGGACGTGGCCGAGGCCAAGCTCGAGCGCGCCGCCCTGGCCGCCGGGGTCGAGACGGTGGAGATGCTGCCGGGCGAGGGCGCCTTCTATGGTCCGAAGCTCGAGTTCCACCTGCGCGACGCCATCGGCCGCACCTGGCAGTGCGGCACCCTGCAGCTCGACTATGTGCTGCCCGAGCGCCTGGAAGCCGAGTACGTGGCCGAGGATGGCTCCAAGCAGCGTCCGGTCATGCTGCACCGGGCGATCTGCGGCTCGATGGAACGCTTCCTGGGCGTGATGATCGAGAACTTCGCCGGGGCCTTCCCCCTGTGGCTCGCCCCGACCCAGGTCGTGGTCGCCACAATTACGTCAGACGCCGACGACTATGCTCACGAGGTGGCCCGCACGCTTCGCGCCGCGGGACTCCGGGTCGAGATCGACCTGCGCAATGAGAAGATCAACTACAAGATCCGCGAGCACAGCCTGGCCAAGACACCGGTGATCGCGGTGGTCGGTCGCCGGGAGGCGGAGGAGGGCAAGGTGGCCTTGCGTCGACTGGGCTCGGATGGGCAAAACATCCTTTCGCTCGCCCAGGCCGCGAAGACTCTTGCCAGCGAAGCGTGCCCGCCCGATGTTGCCCGTGGCGTCGCGGGGGCGGCGGCTGCTTCGGCCACTGTTTCGGCCGAGGTGATGGAGGCTGGATGAACGGCATCGCCGCACCGATCGTCGCCTACGAGCCCGCGCCGACGCCCAGCTTTATCGCTAAGCGCCGCAAGGTGTCGGTGGTCATGGTCGTCTACATGACCGGCGACGCGCTTCAGGAAAGCGTGTCCTGTGTGCTGGCCGATCCGATGGTCGATGAGTTCATCATCGTCGACAACGGCTCGAGCTGCACCGAGGCGCTGGGTCTGAACGGGCTCGCAGAGCGCGATCGGCGCGTGGTGCTGATCCAGGGTCAGGGCAATGTCGGGTTCGCGCGCGGCGCGAATCTCGGCGCCCGCCGGGCCTCTGGCGAGGTGCTGGTCTTCCTCAATCCCGACGCCTTCCTGCAGCCCGGCTGCCTTGACGAGCTGGTGCGCGCCATCGACGACAAGCCGGTGCCCTGCATCGTCGGCGGCCGGGTGCTGAACGCCGACCGCACCGAGCAGCGCGGCGCCCGCCGGGGCGACATCACCCCGATGAGCGCCCTGATGAGCCTCAGCCAGCTGGCCCGCCGGGTTCCGGCCTGGCGCCGCTACGAGGTGCATTGGGAAAGCGAAGCCCCGCCCGAGGACGTGGCGGCGGTCCCGACCATTTCCGGCGCCTGCTTCTGCATGCGCCGCGAGGACTTCGACGCCGTGGCCGGCTTCGACGAGGGCTACTTCCTGCATGTCGAGGACGTCGACCTGTGCTGGCGGGTGCGCCAGGCGGGCGGCGTGGTCCTGTTCCAGCCCAAGGCCGAGGTTGTCCATCTGGGCCACACCAGCCGCGCCAGCCCGATCAAGGTGGAGTTCCACAAGGGCGTCGGCCTGGCCCGCTATTTCCGCAAGCGCGCGGAGAACGTCTCCGAGACCCTGCTCGCCTGGCTCCTGTCGCCGATCATCGTCTGCACGGCGGTGGCGCGACCGGTCATGTGGCGGATGCGCGCCGGCCGCTAAGGCCTAGGCTGCGGGGACGGGAAAGCCGCCCGCCCGGCTGACCGAGGCGCTGGGCGCCTTGCCCAGCAGACCCGACATCCATTTCGCGGTGGCGATCAGCGCCTGCAGGTCATAGCCGGTCTCGAACCCGGCTCGCTCCAGCATATAGACCAGATCCTCGGTGCCGATATTGCCGGTGGCGTCGGGGGCGAAGGGACAGCCCCCAAGCCCGCCGCAGCTGGCGTCCAGCACGCTCACACCGGCCTCCACGCCGGCAAAGGCGTTGGCCAGGCCGGTGTTGCGGGTGTCGTGGAAATGCAGGCGCAGGGGGATGTCGCCCGTGACGGCGGCGACCGCCTCGACGCGGCGACGCACGGTCCAGGGGTCGGCGACCCCAATGGTGTCGGCCAAGGCGATTTCGGCAATGCCCAGCTTCGCAGCGTCCCGCGCCAGGGCGACCAACTGATCCTGGCTGACCTCGCCATCGAAGGGGCAGCCGAAGGCGACCGAGAAGGTGGCGGTGATCGGCGGACCGCCCTCGGCGGCGCGGCGGGCGGCGATATCGGCCAGGGCCTGCATCTGTTCGGCGACCGAGGCGCCCTGGTTGCGGATCCCGAAGCCGTCGGTGGCGCAGACCACCACATTGGCCTCGTCGCAGCGGGCCTCCACCGCTCGGTCCCAGCCGCGCATGTTCAGCACCAGGCCAATGCGGCCGCCGGTGGGGACGGGGGCCAGGTCGGCCATGATCTCCTCGGCGCCGGCCATCTGCGGCACGCGCTTGGGATTGACGAAGGACACCGTTTCGATCCGTCGGGCGCCCGCGGCTTCGAGCCGGCGGATGAAGTCGAGCTTCTGGCCCACGTCCAGCGGGGTCTTCTCGTTCTGCAGCCCGTCGCGGGGGCCGACCTCGACGATCTGAATGAAGCGGCTCATCGACTGGTCTCCTTGGGCTCCGCCGGCGGGGCGTAGACGCGCAAGGTGGTCTTGTCGCCGTTGGAGTAGTCAAGCCCGTTGACGGTTCCGATGAGCCGGGGCTTGACGCCCAGGGCCTTCACCGCCGCCTCGAAGGCGGCCTGCTCGCGCGCCTCGACCACGGCGGGGCGCGCGTCGGCCAGGGCGGTGGCGGCCTCCACCGGGCCGCCCAGGTCGGTGGGCGTGCCGAGCGCGAAGACCAGGCTGGGCTCGGCATAGCCCGCCACGGCCACCGGTGCCGGGGTGATCCCCTGGCGCGGCAGGAGCCTGGCCTTGGCGAGGACAGCCTCGGTGCGGGCGGACAGCCATAGGGGCTCCAGCCGCGGCGCCAGCCCGGCGGCCAGGGCTCCGTGACCCAGGACGCCTAGGCCCAGGGCGACCGCCAGGGCGGTCAGGGGGACGCTGCGCAGCAGCAGGATCGCGCCCGCCAGGCCCGCCCCCGCCAGCAGCAGGGCGGTCAGAATCGTGGCGAACAGGTCCGAGCCCTCGCCATATTCCTTGAACAGGTAAGCCACGCCCGCCGCCAGCAGCACGCCGGCAAAGGCCGAGACGCCGGCGCCCGCCACCCGCAGCCTGGGGCTCATCCGCTTGCTCATGGCGGCCGCGGCCACCAGCCAGGCCAGAGCCCCATAGGTCGGCAGGGTGTAGTGGACCAGCTTGGTCGGCATCAGCTCGAACAGCAGCCAGGAGGGGACCAGCCAGGCCAGGGCGAAACGGATCCCCGGCTCGACGCGGCCCTGCCAGCCCAGCATCAGGGCCGCCGGCAGCATCAGGGTGGCCGGGAAGAACAGCAGCAGCAGGGCGATGGTGTGATAGCCGGGCGGGGCGCCGTGGGTTTCCTGACCGCCGGCCAGCTTGGGGGCCAGGTCGCCGGCGATGGCCGTGCTCCAGAATCCGCCGTCGGTGGCCACGGTCACCGCCCAGGCCCAGGGCCCGACGATGGCGAAGAACAGGATCACGCCCCAGCCCCAGCCCAGCCGGGTCAGCCAGCCGCCCTTGCGGTCCCAGGCCCAGAGGCTGAGCGCGGTCAGCGCCACGACCAGCAGGCCGACCGGGCCCTTGACCAGCACCGCCGTCGAAAGCCCCAGCCAGAACAACAACCGGGTCAACCGTCCCGTCGGCGCGCCGCCATTGGCCTCTGCGTACATCCGGGCCAGGGCGGCTATGGCCAGGGTCGTGGTCCCGCACAGCACCGCGTCGGTCTTGGCGATGAAGGCTTCGGTGGACAACAGGAAGGTCGCGCCCAGGACCGCGCCGGCCACCAGGCCGGTCGGGGCGCCGAACAGGGCCGCGGCCCCCCAGGCGCAGGCGGCGGCGGCCAGCATCGCGCCCAGCAGCGAGGGTAGGCGATAGGTCCAGATCGCCCGGGTCTCGGGATCCGAGAAGGTCGACACACTGGCCGCCTGCAGCCAGTGGATGCCCACCGGCTTCTTGAAGCGTGGCTGATCCTGGAAGCGGATGACCACGAAGTCCTCCTGCTCCAGCATCTGGGCCGTGGCCTGGGCGAAGCGGGATTCGTCCCGGTCCAGGGGCGGCACGGCGAAGACGCCGGGCAGGCCGGCGAGGAAGGCCACGAGGGCGGCGAGGGCCGGCCCGCGCCATCCGCGGCTCCAGCGTTCGATCAGGGCGTCCAGACTCATAGGCGGCTAAATAGCACGATCCTTCCGCTCGCCCGCGTTTCCGCTATGTAGAGGCATGGCCAAGACGCCCGCAAAGACCTCCGATTCCGCTCCCGACATCTCTGTCGTCGTTCCCGTGTTCGACGAGGAGGGCGCCGCGCCGGCGCTCGCCCGGGAAATCGCCGCCGCCTTCGCGGGCCGAAACTTCGAAATGGTCTTTGTCGACGACAAGAGCCGCGACGGCACGGTGGCGGCCCTGAGCGCCCTGAAGACCGAGCTGCCGCAGCTTCGGATCCTGAAGCACCGGGCCAATTCCGGGCAGAGCCGGGCGATCCGCACCGGCATCCTGGGCGCCCGCGGCGACATCATCGTCACCCTGGACGGCGACGGCCAGAACGACCCCGCCGACGGCCCTAAGCTGGTGGACGCCCTGGTCGCAGGTCCGCCCGAGCTGGCCCTGGTCGGCGGCGAGCGGGTGAAGCGTCAGGACAGCCAGGCCAAGAAGATCGCGTCCAAGTTCGGCAACGGGGTGCGCAAGCGCCTGCTGAAGGATACTGCCAACGACACCGGCTGCGGGCTGAAGGCCTTCCGCCGCGAGGCCTTCCTGCGGCTTCCCTATTTCGACCATATCCACCGCTACATCCCGGCCCTGATGATCCGTGAGGGCTACCAGGTGGACTTCCGGGCGGTGAACCACCGCCACCGTCAGACCGGCGCGTCGAAGTACACGAACTTCGGCCGGCTGATGGCCTCGGTGTCCGACCTCCTGGGCGTCATGTGGCTGCAGACCCGGGCCCGCAATCCGGGCGGCGCCGACGAGGTCTGAGGCCGTCCAGACGCCTGCCGGTTGCTAAGCCTTCACGGCTCCGGTCAAAGCGGTTAACCCTGGGGTGACGCAGGACGTCTCGGTCCTCGCGAGGCTGTCTGGGGGGCTTGCCGATGTTCGCCGCGTTTCCGCTGCTGGCGCTGCCGGTGCTGGTCTACAACCTGATTGCGCTGACCCTGGACGGGGGGCTGAAGTCCATCGACGCCAGCCAGCGGATGACCGAGGCCCTGTTCACCATCCGCATGACCAGCCAGGTCGACTGGCCGGTCAGCCTGGGCGACCTGCTGCTGGCCGCCTCCCTGGTGGTGCTGTTCATCGAGCTCTTGAAATCGACCACCAGCCGCAGCATCGCGATCATCAATCACTCGCTGTCGATGATCCTGTTCATCCTGTGCCTGGTGGAGTTCCTGCTGGCCCCGGCCTGCGGCACCTCGGCCTTCTTCCTGCTCACCATCATGGTGCTGCTGGACGTGCTGGCCGGTTTCATCGTCACCATCGTCTCGGCCCGGCGCGACCTGGACTTCAACGACGCCGGCGCCTGAGGCCGTCTCAGGTCAGGACGGTGAAGATCAAGGCGACCACGGCGACGTCGAAGATGCGGATGGCGAGGGCGGTCATGAACTGTCCCGGTCAGGTTGGTTACCGGGCTGGTAAGCAAGACCGGCGCCAGCTCGGCTGAGCCATGGCGCTGTTTTTCGATCCCGACTGGTTCGACGCAAAACTGGCCGAACGGGGCCTGTCCCGAGCGGTCCTGGCGGCGGTCAGCGGCATGAGCGAGGCCGACCTCGCCCTGGTGTTCAAGGACCAGAGAGAGCTGAGCGCGGCCGAGGTGGCGGCTTTCGCCGAGCTGTTGGGCGCGAGCCCGGCAGAGATCGCCGAGCATGCGGGGATATCGACACCTGTTCCGGTGGAGGATCCCCTTGAGCGGATCGCGGCGTTGGAGCGGCGGGTGGAGGCCCTGGAGGCGGAGCTGAGGCGGTTGAAGGGGCGCTAGCCCAAAACTACGCCGCCAAGGCCGGGCGTTGGTGCAACCGTCAGATCTCGGTCTTGGTTGAGCCGCCGCGGCGGGCGCGGCGGTCATAGGCGCCGGACCATTCGGTGCGGACATAGGCCGAGCGGGCCGAGTCCAGGGTCTCAGGGCCGCCGCGCAGGCCGCGCTTCTGGCCCTCCTGGCCAATCAGGTGGGCGGAGAAGGCCGAGGCGTTGGCCTGGGGTCGGTCAGGGCTGGGCCGGGAGACCACCGGACCCACGGGGACCGGCAGGTTGCGATCTTCGGGTTCGAAGACCTCTTCGGACGACGCATCGATGGCGCGGCGGGCGTTGCGCGCGCGCTGAGCTCTCCGGATCGGGTCGATGGGCGTGGACATGGCCAAATCCTGCCCCGCCCCCGGTTAAGAAACTCAGCTCTTCGAGGCGAGTTTCGCGATCTGGGCCTGCATCTCGTCCATCTTCTTCTTCAGATCGCTGAGCGCGTCGTCGGCGGCGGGCGCGGCCGGCTCGGCGGGTTTCGCGGCCGGCTCGTCGGGGCGAACGAAGTTGAACGGCGAGAACATCTTCATGGCCCGGTCGAACATCGCCAGGTTCTGGCGGATGGTCTCGTCATAGGCCGAGTGGTGGCCGAGCGCCGACAGCTGGGTGCGCATCCGCTCCTGCTGCTCGGCGAAGGTGGCGAGCGACAGCTCCAGATAGCTGGGCAGGAAGGCCTGCATCGAATTGCCGTAGAAGCCGATCAACTGGCGCAGGAACTGGATGGGCAAAAGGTTCTGCCCCTCGCGGCTCTCTTCCTCGAAGATGATCTGGGTCAGGACCGTACGGGTGATGTCCTCGTTGGTCTTGGCGTCATAGACCACGAAGTCCACGCCTTGCTTGACCATGTCGGACAGATGCTCGAGCGTCACATAGGAACTGGACGCCGTATTGTAGAGCCGCCGGTTCGCGTACTTCTTGATGACGACCCGGTCGTCCTTGCCACCAGCACCTTGCGCGTCAGCCATTCCTCACCCCTTTGGGGCCGATCCCCCGGCCGGCCTTCCTTATCGCATCGCAGTATCGCGGATGCGAGGGCGTTCGCAAAGCACAGGCGATTGATCGGTGGGAGATTTCTCCCCCTTGCCCTTCGCCGGTCCGTTCCCGATAGATAGCAGACGCTGCCTTGGAAGGAGTTCCGCCATGACCGACGTTGTCATCGTCTCGGCCGCCCGCACCCCGGTCGGATCGTTCAACGGAGCCCTCTCGGGCGTTCCCGCCCACGAGCTGGGCAAGGTCGCCATCCAGGCCGCCATCGAGCGCGCCGGGATCGCCGCCGCCGATGTCCAGGAAGTGATCCTGGGCCAGGTGCTGCAGGCCGGCGCCGGCCAGGGTCCCGCCCGCCAGGCCTCGGTGAACGCCGGCGTGCCCGTGGAAGCGCCGGCCTGGAGCCTGAACCAGCTGTGCGGCTCGGGCCTGCGCGCCATCGCCCTCGGGGCCCAGCAGATCGCCGATGGCTCGGCCGAGATCGTCATCGCCGGCGGCCAGGAGAGCATGAGCCAGTCGCCCCACGCCCAGAACCTGCGCTCCGGCCAGAAGATGGGCGAGCTGGCCTTTGTCGACACCATGCTGAAGGACGGCCTCTGGGACGCCTTCCACGGCTATCACATGGGCCAGACGGCCGAGAACATCGCCTCGCGCTGGCAGATCACCCGCGAAGAGCAGGACAAGTTCGCCGTCGCCAGCCAGAACAAGGCCGAGGCCGCCCAGAAGGCCGGCAAGTTCAAGGACGAGATCGCGCCGGTCACCATCAAGGGCCGCAAGGGCGACACGGTCGTCGACCAGGACGAATACATCCGCCACGGCGCGACCCTGGAAAGCGTCTCGGGCCTGCGGCCGGCCTTCACCAAGGACGGCTCGGTCACCGCGGCCAACGCCTCGGGCATCAATGACGGCGCCGCGGCCGTGGTGCTGATGAGCGCCGACGAGGCCAAGAAGCGCGGCCTGAAGCCGCTGGCCCGGATCGCCTCCTGGGCCAATGCCGGCGTGGATCCGGAAATCATGGGCACCGGCCCGATCCCGGCCAGCCGCAAGGCGCTGGAAAAGGCCGGCTGGAGCGTGGCCGACCTGGACCTGGTCGAATCCAACGAAGCCTTCGCCGCCCAGTCGATCTGCGTCGTGCGCGACCTGGGTCTCGATCCGGAGAAGGTGAATGTGAACGGCGGCGCCATCGCCATCGGCCACCCGATCGGCGCGTCCGGCGCGCGGATCCTGACCACCCTGGTGCATGAGATGAAGCGGTCGGGGGCCAAGAAGGGCCTGGCGACCCTGTGCGTCGGCGGCGGCATGGGCGTGGCCCTGTGCGTCGAGGCGGTGTGATCCAATTCAGGCCGACCGCCGGATAAACCGGCGGCGGTGACCTGACAGGCGGGAGAGACAGGAATGGCCAGAGTGGCGTTTGTCACGGGCGGGACTCGCGGCATCGGCCGCGCCATCTGCGAGCGGCTGAAGGCCGACGGCATGTTGGTGGCGGCGGGCTATTCCGGAAACGAGGCGGCGGCCGCCGCCTGCGCCCAGGAACTGGGCGTCATGGTCGTGAAGGGCAATGTCGGGGTCTATGAGGACTGCGCCCGGGCCGCGGAGGCCGTGGCGGCCGAACTCGGCCCTATCGATGTCCTGGTGAACAACGCCGGCATCACCCGCGACGGCGTCTTCCACAAGATGACGCCCGAGCAGTGGAGCGAGGTGATCCGGGTCAATATGGACTCGGTGTTCAACATGACCCGCCAGGTCATCGAAGGGATGCGCGATCGCGGATGGGGCCGGATCATCAACATCTCCTCCATCAACGGCCAGAAGGGCCAGATGGGCCAGACCAACTATTCGGCCGCCAAGGCCGGGGTGATCGGCTTCACCAAGGCGCTCGCCCTGGAGAACGCCAAGAAGGGCGTGACCGTGAACTGCGTCTGCCCGGGCTATATCGACACCGAGATGGTGCAGGCCGTGCCGGAGAACGTGCTGGCCAGCATCATCGGCCAGATCCCGGTCGGGCGGCTGGGCCGCGGCGAGGAGATCGCCGACATGGTGGCCTTCCTGGCCGGCGAGCATGCCGGCTATGTCACCGGCTCGACCCTGTCGCTGAACGGCGGCCAGTACATGGCGGGCTAAGGTCCGCCTGTTTCCAAAAAGGCGTTGGTCGGGCGAGTGGGGTCAAAAATGCGCCCCACTCGCGCGGCATCTGCATAAGCCTGATGATCGACACCTATCTGGAGCCCGTCCGAAAGCCGGCCCTCGCCGTGGCCGTAGCCGCCGCGGCGCTGCTGGGACTCACCGGCCAGGCCTGGGCGGGCGGGGCGGAAATCCTGCGCGAAGGCCTGTTAGGCCTGCGGCCGCCGCCGGCGGATCGCAGCCAGACCCTGCCCACCGCTCGGTATGTGTCGCAGGAAGGTGAGACCTTCGTCTTCGACCGCAGCCAGCCCCGCGCCCTGCTGAAGTTCGACGACAGTCCCGAGGTCTGGGCGCTGAAGCCCCAAATGGCCCCGCGGGGCGACGTGATCTACCTGAACGACCTGGGCGAGCCGGTGTTGCGCGCCACGCGGCTGGGCGGCCTGACCCTGTTCACCGATGATCGGCCGGGCGGCACGGCCGCGGCCCTGGCCGGCGGCGGCCCGCCGATCCGGCTGCCGTCCATGGGGCCGCAGCAACTGCTGGAACGCCTGGCCCAGGCCAGCGCCCGCGCCAGCCGCGCAGCGCGGCGGCTGATCCCCTTCGACGCCGACGCCAGCCCCGGCTCCTTCGCCCTGATGGCTGATGCGGCCACCGTGACCGCCGAGGCCGTGGTCCGCCTGGCCGGCCGCGACGGCGGCAAGGCCATGCTGGGCAAGGTCAGCAAGGTGCGGCTGGTGGAGGGCCATCGCCCTGGCGCCGAGCTGCAGCAGGGCGTGATGCAGATCACCATCGCCCCCGCCGACGGCCTGGCCGGTCGGCCGTCCAGCGAGCGCATCATGTCGGTGGTGACGCGCTAGAGCCCTTAAGGCCGCGCGCCAGACCTAGCCCTTGAAACTGTCCTTGGCGGCGCGGATCGCGCCGAAGGCCTCGTGCGGCGCCAGGCTCGGTCGCAGCAGGGGCGCGCGCAGGAAGGGGTTGGTGGCCTTTTCCAGCCCGATGGTGGTGGGCACGGTGGGCTCGCCCCGCTCCCGCGCCGCGAAGATCTCGGCGGTCCGCGCCGCCAGGGCCGGATCTGTGTCCACCGACAGGGCGAAGCGGGCGTTGGAGGCGGTGTATTCGTGGGCGCAATAGACGGCTGTGTCGTCGGGCAGGGCGGCCAGCCGCTGCAGGCTGGCCCACATCTGGGCGGCGTCGCCCTCGAACATCCGACCGCAGCCCAGGGTGAACAGGGTGTCGCCGACAAAGGCGACCCTGTCCGCGGGGGCGAAGTAGGACACATGGCCCAGGGTGTGGCCGCCGGTGTCGATCACCTGGAACCGGGTCTGGCCCAGCATCACCTCGTCGCCATCCACGACCTTGCGGTCCACGGGCGTCAGCCGCTCCACCTCGGCCGGGCCGACGATGGTCGCGCCGGTGGCGGCCTTGATCTCGGCGTCGCCGCCGGCGTGGTCCGGATGCCAGTGGGTGTTGAGGATCAGGTCCAGCTTCCAGCCCAGCTGGTCGAGCGCCGCCAGGATCGGCGCGGCCTCGGGCGTGTCGATGCAGGCCGCAAGGCCGGTGGCCTCGTCGCGCACCAGGAAGCCGTAGTTGTCGGACAGGCAGGGGAACTGATGAATCTTGATCGGCATGTCCGGGGCTCCCCTTTGTGGCTTCTGTCCATCTAGGCAGGCCACCGGACCAAGTCGAGGTCGCCTTGATCGGGTTTCCGGCTAAACTGTTCCCCGATGCGCCGCGACGTCCTTGAGCTTCGCCAGTTCTACGCCTCGTCCCTTGGCCGGGCGGCGCGGGAGATGGCCGCGCGCAAGGTGGTCGAGGCCTGGGGCGGGGTGCAGGGCCAGGACGTGCTGGGCCTGGGCTATGCCACCCCCTTCCTGGAGCCCCTTCGCCCCGCGGCGCGCCGGGTGGTGGCGGCCATGCCCGCCCAGCAGGGGGTGGAGCTGTGGCCGGCCCACGGCGCCAATCTCGCCTGCCTGACGCCCGAGGACGCGCTGCCGTTCCGCAACGCCATGTTCGACCGCATCCTGGCGGTCCATGCGCTGGAGGAAAGCCCCGACCCCCTGGCCCTGATGCGCGAGGTCTGGCGGGTGCTGGCGCCCACCGGCCGCGTGGTGGTGGTGGTGGCGGCCCGCAATGGCCTGTGGGCCAACGCCGAGGCCACGCCCTTCGGTCATGGCCGGCCCTATAGCCGCGGCCAGCTGGGCGAGCTGTTGCGCGAGGCCGAGCTGGAGCCCTCCGGCTGGACCCGCGCCCTCTATGCGCCGCCGATGGGCATGCTGGCCGGCTGGGCCGAGGGGTTCGAGCAGGCCGGCTCGCGCCTGTGGCCCGGCTTTGCGGGCCTGTTGCTGATGGAGGCGGTGAAGCAGACCTTCGCCGTCAAGCCACGGGCCCAGAGGGTGCGCTCCCGGGTGGCCCGGCCCGTGCTCAACCCCTTGCCGGCCGGGCGGGCGCCTGTTTCCAGGGCGCCGACCCATGCCGCCGTCGCGAGTCTCTTGGAGTCGGCGACGGAACGCCCTAGCCTTGGCCCAGACGTTCCAGTTGGAGATCCCCCATGAAAATGATCGTCGCGGTCATCAAGCCCAGCCGCCTCGACGCGGTGCTCGAGGCGGTCACCGAGGCGGGGGCCTCGGGCCTGACGGTCACCGAGGTGCGGGGCTATGGCCGCCAACGCGGCAAGACCGAGGTCTATCGCGGCGCCGAATACGAGGTGAAGCTGCTGCCGAAGGTGAAGCTGGAGATCGCCGTGCCGGACGACATCGCCGAGGCGGTGGTCGAGGCCGTGGCGCGCACCGCCAACACCGGCAAGATCGGTGACGGTAAGATCTTCGTCCTCGACCTGGAAAAGGCCATGCGTATCCGCACCGGCGACACCGACGCCGCCGCTATCGCCGGCTAACGCGTCAACCGAACAAGGGCGGTTCGGCCGGCGCGGGCGCGACCAGGCCGATAGGCGCCTCGCCGTGGGTGTCCTGCGGCGCAGGCGCGCCGTGGTCCGCCGACAGGGTCGCAACGCCAGGCCCGGTCACCAGCACATAGGCGTCCTCGACGCCGTCGCCGTTCACATCCACCCCGACCCGCACGGCCGGGCCACCAGCCGTCTTGGCCAGCATGGACAGGTTCGAGGGCTCGGACAGGATGTCGGCGACAGCGGTCACACTGACGATTGAGGCCGCGGCGCCGGAGGCCAGCACCAGCTTGTCGCCGGCCCCGAAGTCGAGGATCACCCCCGCGGGCGCGGAAGGCTGCGCGCTCGCCGCCAGGCCGAAGTTCGGGCCGCTTGTCGCGCGGGCCTCAATCACGAACTGATCCTGGCCAGCGGTGCCACGGGCCACGCCGCCGTCAGCCACCGCGATTCTGCCGCCCCCTTGATCATTGGCCGGTCGGGGCGGGGCCTGGAAGTCCGGCCCGCTCGCCGGGGTAGCGACCTCCGCCACCGGGCCTTGCGCGGGCGCCGCCGCGGCGGCTGGCGCTGAGGCCGTCGCCGCCGCGACCCCGGTCAGGCTGCCCGCCGTACGCAGGTGGGCGACCAGGTCGATCTCTGACGGAGCGAGGCTGTGCAGGGCGCTAGAGGTGGCGTGGTCGGGCAAGGCGTGCGGGTTTCCGGCCACCATGTCCGCGCTAGCCGATGTGTGAGGCAGGGGCGTCTCGGCCGAGGGCGCGGGGGTGTCACTGTCCGGCTCCGGCGCCGGCGGGCGGACATCCAGGGGTGGTCCGTGTCCGCGCAGGGCCTCCTCGACGAACAGGGTGGCCATGACCAGGGCCAGCAGGGCCTGGGCCTTGCGCAGGTCCACGACGGTGGCTTCCGCTGCGCCCAGCAGGCGCTTGAGCGCGCTCCACAGGGTGTCGGTCCGGCGCACAGCGTCCTGGGCCGCGTCGTGGATCACGAACTCGCCGTCGATCCGGGCGATATGGATCAGCACTTCGTCCCGCTCGTCCTGGATCACGCACCAGGGGTCGCCGGCGTCCGAGACTCCATAGGCGACCTCGACCCGCGCCCCGCGCGCCATCAGCCGCTCGGCCAGCTCGCTCAGGCGCGCGCGCTCCCCCGACGTCCAGTCGCCGACCGGGGCGCCAGGCGTGAAGGGGACGATATTGCTCATGCGCTGGCGCGATCCTCGTGGGCGTCATCGCCGAACAGCAGGCGATAGAGCTCGGGCTCATAGTGGCGCAGCAGGGTGCGGGCGAAGGCGCTTTCCTCCAGCCCCACCGCCTGGGCCCAGGCGGCCTGGGACTCGATCGGCACCCGGCCCAGCCCGCTCTCCACCTGGCTGACGAAGGTGTAATAGCGCAAGCCTACCCGTTCTGCGAGTTCCGCCTGGGTCAGGCCGGCGGCCTCCCGCGCGGCCTTCAGCCAGCGCCCGGCGGCCTGGCGCAAGGACTTGATGGCGGCGGCGCGGGCCGGGTCGACCGCAGGTCTGGGCATGGGTGCGGAGCTCCGACGACAAGGCGGCTTGCGGCCTGCCTACATCGTATATAGTAATTACTGCACAAGTTTCGACATCACGTTTTAAAGCTCGTGACAGCCGCAACATAGACCGAAATTCCAATCCCGCCACAGCTTTCGTTCGGATCCCCCATGCGCCTTCGCCTTCTCCTCCTCGCCGCGGCCTCCCCCCTTTGCATGACCGCGGCGAAGGCTCACGCCGAGACGGTGATCACCACGGCGGTGACGACGCCCCTCGCCACCGCTACGGCGGCCAATGGCGGCCCGGACGATCTGAGGGTGGCGGCCACCGGCTCGGTGAAGCCCACCAGCGGGACGGCCGTCACCCTCAACTCCAACAACCGACTGACGGTGGAAGGCGCCGTGGCGATCCAGAACGCCGACAACGCGACCGCCGTCCTGGTCCAGGGCGGCCGAACCGGCGAGCTCAAGCTATCCGGCGCCCTGACGGTGGACGAGACCTACGAGCCTGCGGATGCGGACAAGGACGGCGACCTGGACGGCGCCTTCGCCAAGGGGACGGGCCGCTACGGCGTCCGGGTCACGGGCGCGGAGGCCTTCCATGGCGCGATCCTCAGCACGGGCGCCATCACCGTCGAGGGCAATGAGTCCGCCGGCATCCTGCTTGAGACCGCCATCGACGGGGCGCTGAAGACGGGCGGCGTCGCGGTGACCGGGGACCGGTCCTTCGGGGTTCGCGCGCGGGGCGCCATCGGCGGCGATGTCCTGGTCAACGGCAATGTCCAGGCGATCGGCAAGGACGCGATCGGCCTGTCGCTGGAGGATGCGGTCGGCGGGCGGCTGGTCATCGACCATGCGATCACCGCCACCGGCTATCGTTTCACCACCCGCCCCGCCGACACCTCCAAGCTCGACGCCGACGACCTGCTGCAGGGCAGCCCCGCCGTGCGCATCCAGGGCGACATCAAGGGCGGCGTACTGATCGACGCCCCGCCCGCCGACCTGGACCCCAAGGACGCGGACGAAGACAAGGACGGCGTTCCCGACGCCCAGGAGACCACCGGGACCCTGACGGTCTATGGCGCGGCGCCGGCCCTCTCGGTCGGGTCCGCCAGCCGTACGGTCCGGCTGGGCGCCGGCGCGGCGGGCTTCGGGCTCGATATCCGCGGCGTCGTCCAGGCCCAGGGCGTCTATGACGGCGTGACAGCTACCGGCGTCCAGTTGGGCGGCCAGGGCCAGGCGGTGATCCTCGACGGCGGTCTGCGGGTCTCGGGTCAGGTCATCGCGGCGGCGGCCAAGGCGGACGCCACGGCCCTGCGCTTCGGGGCCGGCGCCAATGCGCCGATCCTCGCCAACAGCGGGGTCCTGAAGGCGACCTCGACCGAGGCGGCCAGCGTGCAGGCGGTACGGATCGAGGCGGGCGCGGTCCTGCCTGCGCTCAACAACACCGGAGCCATCACTGCGGGGGTCGCCGGCTCCAAGGGCAATGCGACCGCGATCCTCGACGCGGCCGGTGCGATCCGCACCCTGACCAACACCAACCAGATCGCCGCCAGCGTGACCGCAAGCGGCGCCGAGCCCGTGACCGGCCGGGCCATCGCCTTGGACCTGCGGGCCAACACCGCCGGCGTGACCGTGCGCCAGAGCGCCAACGCCGCCAGCACCATCACCCCGGCCATCACAGGCGATGTGCTGTTCGGCGCGGGCGCCGCGCGGCTGGAGCTGCTGACCGGCAAGCTGGACGGCGCGGTGGCCTTCGGGACCGGCGCCGACGTGCTGGTGATTGATGGCGGGGCGAAGTTGACCGGCGCCCTCACTGACGCCGGCGGAGGCCTGAGCGTTGAGATCGTCAAGGGCAGGCTGACCGCCACCAACGCCCAGGCCGTGGCCCTGACCCGCCTCAACCTTGGCGCGGGCGGAGAGCTGGTGATGAGCCTTGACCCCGCCGCCAAGGCCTCGACCCGGTTCGATGTCGCCGGCGCCGCCACGCTCGCCGCCGGGGCCAAGATCGGCTTGCGCCTGACCTCCAAGCTGACCGAGGCCCAGAGCTATACGCTGATCAAGGCCGGCGCCCTGACCGCGGGGACGCTGGACCAGAGCCTGCTGGGGACGACGCCATGGCTCTACAAGGCGACCTTGCGGGTGGACCAGCCGCAGAACGCCGTGGTCGCCGATGTGCGCCGCCGCACCGCCGCCGAGGCCGGGCTGAACGCCGCCGAGGCCAAGGCTTACGAGGCGGTGTTCGCCAATTTCGACCGCGACGTCGCGGTGCGCGACGCCCTGCTGGCCAAGACCGACGGCGCCGGCTTCGCCAGGCTCTACGACCAGTTCCTGCCAGACCATGCCGGCGGCCTGTTCGAGGTGATGGCCCAGGCCTCTCGTGCCTCGGGTCGGGCGGTGGATCAGGACGCGCCCAACCTGGCCGGCGACGGGGTGCGGCTTTGGACCCAGGAACTGGCCTTCATCGTCCGACGCGATCTTGACCGGACCAGTTCCTATGACGCCACCGGCTTCGGCGTCGCCGGCGGGGCGGAGATCCCGTCCACCGACCTGGGCGTCCTGGGCCTGCAGACCAGCTTCCTGGGGGTGAATGTCGATGAGAAGGGGGCCGCGGCGGCCGAGTCGCTGGACGGCTCCCTGCTCCAGGTCGGCGCCTATTGGCGCGGCGGCTCGGACGGCCTGTCGGCGACGGTCTCGGTCAATGGCGGCTACGCCTGGATGAAGTCCAACCGCACGGTCTCCGACGCGGCGCTTGGCCTGTCGCGCACCGCCAAGTCTGACTGGTCGGGCAAGACCCTGGCCGTGCACGCCGACCTGGGCTGGCGGCTGGAGGCCGGCCGGCTCTATGCGCGGCCGCAGCTCACCGCTGACTACTTCCTGCTCAAGGAGGACGCCCGCCGCGAGACCGGCGGCGGCGCGGCGGTCGACCTGACGGTGGACGCCCGGACGGGCGAGCAGCTCGCCGCCTTCGCAGGCGTGACCCTGGGCGCGGACTGGAGCGAGGAGAGCGCCCTGATCTGGTCGCCGGAGCTCACCCTGGGCTGGCGGCAGGTGTCCGGCGACGGGGCGGGGGTCACGACCGCCCGCTTCGTCGCCGGCGGCCCGGCCTTTTCCATCGCCGCGCCGGATGCGAACGGCGGCGGCGCGGTGGCGCGGCTGGCCCTGAGGGCCCAGGGCCAATATGTCGACCTGGTGGTCGAGGCCGGCGGCGAGGTTCGCGAGGACTACCAGGCCTATGACGCCCGGGTCGCTGTGCGGATGGCGTTCTAGGCCATGGGCGGCGCGGAACTGCTCTGTGGCCTCGCAGCCATCGCGGTGGGGATCGCCGACCTCGCGCGCCAGGAGGCGACGGAGGGCCAGCTGCGGTTCTCCGCCGCCATGGCCCTGTCCGGCCTGGTCACCGCCGCGGTGCTCGGGGTGGCCGACTGGCGAGCCATCCAGGAGACCCCGCTGATCGTGGTCGCCTTCATGGGGATCGGGGAGCTGGCCCTGACCTGGGTGGATCTGAGGCGCCTGCAGGGCCTGCCGCCGCCCTCCTGGCTGGCCTAATCGCGCTCAGGCGCTTCGCGCGCGGGATTTCGCCCGCTATGTACCTCTCCAGGCTGATGGAGAGCGCATGGACCGGCTGATCCTCGTACGGCACGGCGACGCCGAACGCGATTCCGCGACGGGCGACGATTTCGATCGTCGGCTGTCGAGCCGCGGATGCGAGGAGTCGGCGCGCATGGGCGAGACCCTGGCTGAGCTGGGCATGATCCCGGACCTCGCCCTGGTGTCGGGCGCCGTACGGACCCGCGAGAGCTGGGCGGCGATGTCGCAGGCCTTTCCCAACGCCGAAGCGCGCTTCGAGGACCCGCTATACCTGGCCGAGGCCGAGGTGATCCGGCGGCTGGCGGACGCGGCGGGCGCGTCGGCCCGCACGGTGCTGGTGGTCGGGCACAATCCGGGCCTGCAGGAGCTGGCGGTGCGGATGATGCTGGAGGGCGGAACCAGCGGCGGGCCGGTGTCGCGCGCCCAGTCCGGATTTCCCACCGGCGGGGCGGCGGTCTTCCTGATCGATTCGGCCGGCCGGCCGCACTATGACGGCCTCTTCTATCCCCGCGACCGGACCTGAGCCCTTGGGACGCATCTACAAGATCCTGCCGCGCGCCGACTGGGAAGACGCCCGGGCGGCCGGCGTCTTCGACGGCTCGGCGGTGGACCACGCCGACGGCTTCATCCACTTCTCCACCGCCGCCCAGGCCCAGGAGACGGCGCGCAAGCACTTCGCCGGCCAGTCCGGCCTGGTGGTGCTGGAGATCGAGGCCGACGACCTGGCCGGCCCCGCCCTGCGCTGGGAGCCCTCGCGCGGCGGCGATCTCTTTCCGCACCTCTATGTCCCGCTGGAGACCCGCCATGTCCGCGCCGTGCATGAGGCGCCGCTTGGACCCGACGGCGCTCCGGTGATCGGAATCCTGCCATGAGCCTGCTGCACGACGGCGTCGCCCGCGTTCTTCACCTGCTGGACGCCGAGACGGCCCATGGGGTCAGCATCAGCGCCCTGGAGCTGGGCCTGGGGTCGCGCGCGCCGGCGTCTGAACCGATCCTGGCCACCACCGTCGCAGGGCTCGCCCTGCCCAACTGCGTGGGCCTGGCGCCTGGCTACGATAAGAACGCCCAGGTGTTCGGGCCGATGCTGGCCTCGGGCTTCGGCTTCGTGGAGTGCGGTACGGTCACCCCGCTGCCCCAGGCGGGTAATCCAAAGCCCCGCCTCTTCCGCCTGTCGGAGGACCAGGCGGTGATCAACCGCATGGGCTTCAACAATGCCGGGCTGGAGGCCTTCGCCGGACGCCTGGCCCGCCGCGGACCGGGCGTTGTGGGCGCCAATATCGGCGCGAACAAGGACGCCGAGGACCGGATCGGCGACTATGTCACCGGCCTGACCCGGCTGTGGGGTCTGGCCAGCTATTTCACCCTCAACATCTCCTCGCCCAACACGCCGGGCCTGCGCGCCCTGCAGACCAAGGCGGCCTTGGACGAACTCCTGGGGCGGACCATGGAGGCGGCCAAGGCCCTGCCCGCTGAGGGCCGGGTTCCCCTGTTCCTGAAGGTCGCGCCCGACCTTGAGGACGGCGAGGTGGAGGCCATCGTCGAGAGCGTGGTGGCCCACGGGCTGTCGGGGATCATCGTCTCCAACACCACGATCAGCCGGCCGCCCCTGAAGTCGCCGCATGCCGGCGAGACCGGCGGCCTGTCCGGCGCGCCCCTGCGCGACCTGGCCCAGGCCATGATGGGCGTCTTCCATCAGGCGGCGGCGGGGCGCGTGGCCCTGATCGGGGCCGGCGGCATCGCCTCGGGCGCCGACGCCTACGCCCGCATCCGGGCCGGGGCCAGCGCGGTCCAGCTCTATTCGGCCCTGGTCTATGGCGGCCCGGGCCTGGTGGTCCGGATCCGCCGGGACCTGGCCGCACGGCTGCGCGCTGACGGCTTCGGCGCCGTGGCGGACGCCGTGGGCGCGAACTGACCGGCGTGGACCTTCGCCTCCCGCGCGAGTCGGCGGTGCGTTGCCGAAGGCCGCGCTATGCCGTAACGGGGACAGGTCATGGCCGACGCCCCTGAGCCTCAGGCGACCGCGAAGCCGTCCCGGACGCGCTTCTTCTGGCCGGGCGGCCTGTCGGCGCGCCTGCTGATTCTCACCACCCTGTTTGTCGCTGGGGCCGGCGCCCTGGCCCTGCCGCTCACCATGGCCTCCTTCGAGGAGCAGTGGCTGCTGGACCGGGTGCGGGCCGCCGAGCTCGCCTCGCTGTCCACCGAGGTGGCGCCTGACCGGGGGGTGAACCAGCAGCTCTCCGACCAGCTCCTGAAGGGCGCAGGGGTGGAGACCATCGCCATCCAGGCCGACGGCCTGCGCCGGCTGGTGCTGCAGGGCCCGCGCCGGGCCCGCGCGCCCTATCTGGTCGACCTGCGCGACCAGGCGCCCCTGTCCTGGGTCGCCGCGCCGTTCCAGACCCTGTTCGGCGGTGAGGGCCGCGCCGTGCGGGTGATCGCCGAGCCGCGCTTCCGCCAGGCCGACTTCGTCGAGATCGTCGCCCCTGACACCGAGCTGAAGAAGGCCCTGGGCGCCTATGTCGGCCGCCTGGTCCTGGTCACCGCCTTTGTCGCCGGGCTGGCGGGCCTGCTGGTCTTTCTGTCGCTGAACCTGTTCCTGGTGCGGCCCATGCAGCGGATCACCTTCGCCATGGAGCGGTTCCGCGCCGACCCCGACGACCCAGAGGCCCACCTCGAGCCCTCCGGGCGCCGCGACGAGATCGGCCGCGCCGAGGTGGAGCTGGACCGCATGCAGGCGGACCTGAGGGTGGCGCTGAACGCCCGCGCCCGCCTGGCCGCCCTGGGCGAGGCGGTGGCCAAGATCAATCACGACCTGCGCAACATGCTGACCAGCGCCCAGATCGCCTCCGAGCGCCTGGCCATGGTGCAGGACCCCCAGGTGGCCCAGGCCCTGCCGCGCCTGGAACGGGCCCTGGACCGCGCGGTCAAGCTGGCCTCGGACGTGCTGGCCTATGGCAAGACCGAGGAGCCGGCGCCGGACGTGCGCCCCACCCCCCTGGCTGAGGCCCTGGAGATGGCGGCCGAGGAAGCTCGCATCCTCGACCGCGGCCACGCCTTCTCCAACGAGGTGGCCGAGACGGAACAGGTGATGGCCGACCCCGACCAGCTGCACCGCATCCTGGTCAACCTGTTGAAGAACGCCCGCGAGGCCATCGAGCAACAGTCGGGCCGCGACGGACCCGGCGTTCTGCGGGCGAGCTTCGTCCAGGAGCCGGGCATGGCCGTGATCCGGATGGCCGATGATGGGCCAGGCGTGCCGGAGCGGGCGCGCGAGCGGCTGTTCCAGCCCTTTGCCGGCTCCAGCCGGCCGGGCGGCGCGGGGCTTGGCCTGGCCATCGCCCGTGAACTGGCCCAGGGCCACGGCGGCGACCTGAGCCTGGCCGAGACGGGGCCGGAGGGCGCCGTGTTCGAACTGCGCCTGCCGGGCGCCGCGCCCGCCCTGGAGACGCCCAAGAAGGCGCGTCGACGCCGGAAAGCGGAAAACTGACGCTCCGGGCCTGTGATTCCCCCAGGGCGCCGCTAGTTTAACCCCCAGTTCATTCGCACTTGGGGGACACCCATGAAGAAGACCCGTCTGCTCGCCCTGGCCCTGTGCGCCGGGCTGAGCACCCAGGCCTTGGCCGCGACCGCGCCCGCCAAGGCCCCGATCACCCACGAATCCCTCTGGATGATGAAGCGGGTCGGCGCGCCCGTGGTCAGTCCGGACGGCAAGTGGGTGGTCTACGCCATCAACGAGCCCGCCTATGAGGGCGACAAGGCGGTGAACGACCTGTGGCTGGTCTCAACCGACGGCGGCGCGCCGCGCCGGCTGACCAACACCAAGGGTGGCGAGAGCGATGCGGTCTGGTCGCCGGATTCCACCTCCATCGCCTTTGTCGCCAAGCGTGAGGGTGACGAGGCGGGCCAGGTCTATGTGCTGGACATCGTCCATGGCGGCGAGGCCCGCCGGGTGACCAGCGTCTCCACCGGCGCGGCCCGGCCCCAGTGGCGGCCGGACGGCGGGGCGATCCTGTTTGAGAGCTCGGTCTTCCCGGGCGCGGCGGACGATGACGCCAACCGCAAGGCCGCCGCCGACAAGAAGGCGCTGAAGTACAATGTGCGCATCTATGAGCGCTATCCGATCCGCTACTGGAACGAATGGCTGGACGACCGCCAGCCGACCATACTGGTCCAGTCCCTGGAGGCCGGCGCCAAGCCCAAGGACATTCTGGCCGGGACCAAGCTCGCCACCACCAATGGCTTTTCCGGGATCTTCGGCGGCGATGCGACCCCCTCGCTGAAGCCGGTCTGGAGCCCGGACGGCAAGGAGGTGGTGTTCATCGCCACCACCGAAGCCTGGACCGCGGTCCGCGCCAATGTCGGCTACCAGATCTATCGGACGGCGGCCGCCGGCGGGGCCGAGCCGGTCGCCGCCAGCCCGGTCAAGGGCGACTATGACAAGCTGACCTTCAGCCCGGACGGCAAGTTCCTCTACTTCACCTACGCCGAGCAGGATCAGGAGATCTACCAGCTGCCGCGCCTGAACCGGCTGGCCTGGCCGGGCGGCGGCGCCCACACCCTCGTGGCCCGCGACTTCGACCGCGAGCCGGCGGAATTCGCCCTGACGCCGGACGGCGGCACGGCCTATGTCCTGGTCCCCGAGGCCGGGATGGAGAACCTCTACAAGGTGGCCTCCAGCGGCGGTAAGCCCGAGCTGGTCATCGCCCCGAAGACCGGCGGCTACACCAGCCTGGCGATCCCCGAAAAGGCCGCCAAGCCGATGCTGATCGGCGCCTGGGGCAGCTCGGTGAACCCGACCGAGATCGTGCGCATCGACCCGGCCGCCAAGCGGCATGTGAACCTGACCTCGGTGAATGTCGCCGCCGCCCAGGCCATCGACTGGAGCTCGCCCCTCCACTTCACCTTTACGGCCAAGGACGGCCTGCCGATCCACTCCATGCTGGTGACGCCGCCGAACTTCGATCCGAAGAAGAAGTACCCGGTCATGGTGCTGATCCACGGCGGTCCGGCCAGCACCAACCCCGACCAGATCGGCCTGCGCTGGAACTATCACCTGCTGGCCGCCTCGGGCGTCGTGGTGCTGATGAGCGACTACAAGGGCTCGGTCGGCTATGGCGAGACGTTCAGCCAGGCGATCAAGCTCGACCCGCTTAAGGGTCCAGCCGAGGAGATCGACCAGGCCGTCGACGAGGCGCTGAAGCGCTACGCCTTCCTGGACGGCTCACGGATGTGCGCGGGCGGGGCCTCCTATGGCGGCCACCTGACCAACTGGATCCAGGCCACCTCCACCCGCTATCGCTGCCTGATCAGCCACGCCGGCGAGGTGGACCTGCTCACCCAATGGGGCGAGAGCGACGGCAACTATGGCCGCGAACTGACCAATGGCGGCCCGCCCTGGGCCGGCTCGCCGATCTGGGTCGAGCAGAGCCCGATCACCCACGGCGCCGACTGGAAGACCCCGATGCTGATGTCGATCGGCGAGCGCGACTATCGCGTGCCGCTGGGCAACACGCTGGAGGCCTGGGCGGTGCTGCAGCGCCAGCAGGTGCCCAGCCGCCTGCTGGTGTGGCCGGACGCCTGGCACTGGATCACCAAGCCCGAGGACAGCCGCAAGTTCTACGGCGAGGTCGACGCCTGGCTGACCAAGTACCTGAAGCCCTAGGGTCCGGACTCAATTGAGTTCGTGGCGGCGGAACTCCTCCCGTTTCCTTCTCCCCTTGTGGGAGAAGGTGTCGGGCGACAGTCCGACGGATGAGGGGTCGCGCCACCTTGTCCGCAATTGCCCACATCGCTCGTCTGGAGAGGTTTGAGAGACCCCTCATCCGACCCTGCTCCGCAGGGCCACCTTCTCCCACAAGGGGAGAAGGACGCCTCACGGCGATCTGGCGAAAGTTTATTGAGTACGGAACCTAGGCCTTGCGCATCAGGGCTGGCGCGCGACCCCCTCGCGACGGGGGTCCGCGCCGCCCGTCAGGCCCTGCGGCGTAACCAGGATGCCGTGCAGGCCGGAGCCTTCGCCGCCGACCGGCGAGATCTTCACGCCCCTGGCCGCAAGGCCGTCCAGCACCCCAGGGGCCCAGCCGTTGGCCTCCGAGGCGTAGTTGTCGCCGCGCGCGATCAGGTTCGGCAGCATGATCGCTTCCTGCATTGACAGCTTCCAGTCGATGACGCCCACCAGGGCCTTCAGGTTATAGGCCAGGATGTTGGAGCCGCCGGGGGAGCCGACCAGGGCCACCAGCTGCTTCTTCTTGTCCAGCACAATGGCCGGGGCCATGGACGAGCGAGGCCGCTTGCCGCCGGCGACCGCATTGGCCATGGGCGCGCCGTCCTTGTCCTTCGGGGCGAAGGAGAAGTCGGTGAGCTGGTTGTTCAGGAAGAAGCCGTCGACCATCCGGCCGGTGCCGAAGATGCTCTCCACCGTGGTGGTCATGGAGACCGCGTTGCCGTCGGCGTCGACGATCACCAAGTGGGTGGTGCCGCCGGGCTCGGCCGTGGCGTCGGGGGCGCGGACGCCGGCGCCCTTGGGATTGCCGGGACCCGGCGCGGGGCCGGCCTTGTCCGGGGCGATCAGGGCGGCGCGGGCCTTCAGGTACTTGGCGTCCAGCAGGCCGGCCATCGGCACGTCCACGAAGTCCGGGTCGCCGTAATAGCGATCACGGTCGGCGTACATCAGCCGCTGAGCCTGGGAGAACAGGTACCAGCCCTCGACCGAGGTCGCGGTGGTCTTGTCGAACTTGGTGTTGGCCAGCAGGCCCAGGCCTTCCAGCACGGCCGGGCCGCCCGACGGCGCCGGCGGCACGCAGACGATATAGACCCGATAGGGCCGGCAGACCGCCTCGGTGGCCTTGGGCTGATAGGCCTTCAGGTCGTCCAGGGTCATGGCGCCCGGCAGGGGGCCGTCCGTGGTGCGCCGGACGATGTCCTCGGCGATCTTGCCCTCCAGCAGGGCCTTGGGCCCTTCGGCGGCGATCTTGCGCAGGGTGGCGGCGTAGGCGGGGTTCTTGAGCAGGTCGCCGGCCTTGTACTTGGCGCCGTCCGACTTGGTGAAATAGGCCACGGCGTCGGGCTGGCTGGCCTGCGGGAAAGGGCCAGCGATCATTCCGGCCAGGCGCGGGCTGACCACAAAGCCCTGATCCGCCAGGCGCTCGGCGTCGACGAACAGGTCCTTCCAGGCCAGCTTGCCGTGCTGGCCTTGCGCCAGATGCAGCATGGCGACGGCGCCGGGCACGCCGGTGGCCCGGCCGCTGGTCACCGCCTGCATGAAGGGCATGGGCTTGCCGTCGGCCCCCAGGAACAGGTCCGGACCGGCGGCCTTGGGCGCGGTCTCGCGGCCGTTATAGGCGGTCACCTTGCGGGTCTTGGCGTCGTAGTAGGTCATGAACGACCCGCCGCCGATGCCGGAGCTCTGCGGCTCCACCAGGCCCAGCACCGCCTGGACGGCGACGGCGGCGTCGACCGCCGACCCGCCCTTGCGCAGGACGTTCAGACCCGCCTCCACCGCCAGCGGATTGGCGGCTGCGACCATGCCCTTGCCCTGGACAGGCGGGGTCTTGGCGTCGGCGGCGGACAGGGGGAGCAGGGCGGCCGCGAGGAGGGCGGCGAAGGACCGGAAGGACAACACGACAATAAGCCTTTCGAACAGTATGGCCCCACCATAGCGAGCCGCGCGTGGACAACAAACGTCCGCTCGTGCTCTTGGCTCGGTCATGACCGAAAGACCGCCCGCCGCCCCCGGAACGCGCAACCTGATCACCGACGTGCCCGGCCTGAAGGTGGGCCAGGCCCACGACGCCGCGGCGCGCACCGGCGTGACCGTGATCCTGCCCGATGACCGGGCGGTCGCTGGCTGTGATGTGCGCGGCGGCGGACCCGGCACGCGCGAGACCGACGCCCTGGCGCCGGAGAACCTGGTGGACGCCATCGACGCTATCGTCCTGTCCGGCGGCTCGGTCTACGGCCTAGCCGCCGCCGACGGCGTCGTGGGCTGGCTGGGCGCGCAGGGGCGGGGCTATGGCCTGGTGGCGCGGCCGGGCGTGCCGCCGTCGCCGGTGGTTCCCGCCGCCATCCTCTATGACGTCGCCAACGGTGGCGACCGCAACTGGGGCGAAGAGCCGCCCTATCGCCACCTGGGCCGCGCGGCGGTGACGGCCGCCGGGCTGGACTTCGATTTGGGCACGGCGGGCGCAGGCTACGGCGCGATGGCGGGTGGGCTGAAGGGCGGAACCGGCTCGGCCTCCATCGTCTCCGCCGACGGCTACACGGTGGGCGCCGTGGTGGCGGTGAACAGCTTCGGCTCCGTCGTGGCCCCCGGCGGGCGGACCTTCTGGGCCGCGCCCTTTGAACTGGACGCCGAGTTCGGCGGCCTGGGGGCTGCGGGCCTCGCCGCCGGCCCCGACGACTGGGGCCTGGCCAAGGCCGACCCTGCCCAGCGGATGAACACCACCATCGCCTGCGTGGCCACCGACGCCATCCTGACGCCGGCCCAGGCCAAGCGTGTGGCGATCATGGCCCAGGATGGTCTGGCCCGCGCCATCCGCCCGATCCACGCTCCCTTCGATGGCGACGTGGTCTTCGCCCTGTCCACCGGCCGCCGGCCCCTGGGCGAGGCCGCCGACTTCACCGTCGCCCGTCTGGGAACGCTCGCCGCCGACTGCCTGGCCCGCGCCGTGGCCCGCGGCGTCCACGCCGCGACGGCTTGGCCGGGCGTGCGCGCCTGGTCGGACCTGTGACCGGATGCAAAAAGAATCTCGCAGACCCGCTTGCGCTTTCCGCGCGCCCCGACTAGGTACTGCGCCCTCGCCGTAAGGCAATGCGCGCCCGTAGCTCAGCTGGATAGAGCATCAGACTACGAATCTGAGGGTCGGACGTTCGAATCGTTCCGGGCGCGCCACTTCTTCCTGAAAATCAGCGACTTCCGCTTCTCGGGCCTCAAGCCCCGTCGAAGTCCTCGCGCGTGACCCGCCAATAGCCGTCCAGCCAGGCGAGGATCTCACGGGCGCCGGGGTGGTCGTGTTCGCTGAAGCGGGCCCGGAGGCGGGCTTCGGCGGCGGGTTCCAGCTTTTCGCGGCCGATGTCCTGGAGCCAGAGCAGGTTGCGGACGACGAGGTCGCCGAGCTCCTGGCCCAGCACCTGGTGCGCGGCGGCGCGGGTGGCGCGACCGTACTCGTAGGCGTCGCCTTCCGCATAGGCCATGGCCTGGGTGATCATCGGGATGCGGGTCAGGATCGGCTGCAGGGCCGGGTTGACCGCGTGGCCCGCCAGGCGCGGGGCGAGACTGGCCGGTCGGCCCGTCATGCCGCGCAGGTGCAGGAAGGGGCTCATGCGCGGGCCGTCATTGACCGGGTAGTTGTCCCACAGGAACGGCTTGCGTCGCATGGCCTCGGCGATCCGGTCCAGGTGGCCGGGGCTGTAGGCGGGGGAACAGACCTCCTCGCCGGTCCAAAACATCTCGATGCGCGGATCGAGGTCGCGGCCCAGGTCTTCGAGATAGCCGCCCGGCGCCTTGCCGAACACCACCTCCAGCAGGATGTCGTCGCTGTAGTAGGTGGGACAGAAGATCAGCCGGTCGGCGCGGGTCCGCTCGGCGATCCAGTGGACGATCTCGGTCTGCATGCGGGCCAGGCCGTCGACATCGCCGCGCATGTCGTCGAACAGGATGGCTAGGTCGCGGACGCCGGCGGCGTCGAGGGCGGCCAGCTTGTCGGTGAGGGCGGCCTTGGCCTCAGGCCCGAAGTCCAGCCACAGCTCAAAGGGCGACAGGCCGACGCCGAAGCGGACGCCTTCTGCGGCGCAGTGGGCGCCGAACGTTGTCAGCTCGGCCTGGGTCTCGGTCGGATGCGGCTCGCGCCAGCGCTTGCGCAGGAAGGGGTCGGCCTTGGGCGCATAGGTGAAGAAGCCATAGCCGTGCGGCTTCAGGGCGGTGACCTGGGCGGCGCGGTCGGCCCAGGACCAGGGCTTGCCGTAATAGCCCTCGATGACGCCCAGCCGGGCCTTGGGGTCTTGCATGCGGGCGGCCTTCCTAGCGTGGCGCGAAGCGGGCGCGGAAGCGCTGGACGACGATGGGCGCGAGGGCGGCGGTGACGCCCCCGGTGTCCGCCACCCAGTTGTTCAGGGCCAGGTTGAACGGCGCGCCGTGCAGCAGTTGCAGGCCTGCGAGCGCCAGGGCGAAAAGAAGATAGCCCACACCCAGCCGCCGGATCTGCATCCGCGGCATGGCCGCGGCCCCAGCCAGGGCGGCGACGTAGAAGGCCGCGAAATGCTCCAGGTAGTGGGAGCGCAGCATCTTGGGCACCAGCCAGCCCGGCGCGATCACCGCCAGGACGATGGCGAGCACGGTCGCGCCGAAGGCCAGCCGCGCGCCCACGGCCAGGATTCCGGTGTCCGGGTAGGGGCTCTGAGTTTCCCAGTCCATGCGAGGGTCTATTCCGCCGCCGTCTTGAGGCCCGCGGGCTTGCGCGAGCGGTGATAGGGCCGGTCGCCCAGCACGGTGGCGCGGTTCATGATCCGGCGGTGGGGCAGGTAGTCGTTCACGGCGTAGTGCTGGGTGATGCGATTGTCCCAGAAGGCCACGGCGTTGGGCGTCCAGCGCCAGCGGACCAGGAACTCCGGCTTGGTCACATGCTCGAACAACATGTTCAGGATGGCGTCGCTCTCCTTGCGGCGCAGGCCCTTGATCCGCTCGGTGAAGCCGAAATTGACGAACAGGGCGTCCTCGCCCGTCTCCGGATGGGTGCGGACCACGGGGTGCAGGACCGGCGGGTGCTCGGCCAGGGCCTTGGCATGCTTGTCCTCGCCAGCGCCCTTGGCGACGATGCCGCGCTGGGGAAAGCCGCGGGCGAAGTCGTGCACGGCGTCCAGGCCGCTCAGGAACTCGCGGAAAGCCGGCGAGAGAGCGTCATAGGCCGCCTTCATGTCCGACCAGATGGTGTCGCCCCCGACCGGCGGCAGATGCTTGGCGTAGAGGATCGAGGCCATGGGCGGGGTCTCGATGAAGGTGACGTCGGTGTGCCAGCTGTCGTTGTCGGTCGGGTTGTCAGCGTGGTTGTCCAGGATGAACAGTTCCGGTGCCTCGGGCACGCCGGGATAGAGCGGATGAGTGTGCAGGGCGCCGAACCGGGCGGCGAAGTCCCGGTGCTGAACCGGGGTCAGGTGCTGGTCTTCGAAGAAGATGACCTTGTGCTTCAGGAAGGCCGCCTTGACCTGGGCGAAGGCCTCATCGTCCAGGGGGCGGGACAGGTCGGCCCCCTCCACCAGGGCGCCGAGGGTCGGGGTCAGCGGCTTGATCTCGATGCGGCTCATGGGGCGCTCCTGTTCACCACATCTAACGCCGCCCCGGCGAATTTCGCCAGAGCAGGCGGGAATCCAGAGCAGGCGGGAATCATGCGAGAAGGAGCCCATGTCCAGCCCGCCCGGCCTTCCCGACTTCGACCTGCCGATGATCTTTGGCGACAAGGTCGCGGGCCTGGGATTCCAGTCGGGCACCTTCCGTCTGGCCCTGGCGGCCAATGTGACGGACGCCCAGGGCAAGGAGCAGGTCGTGAAGTCCGGCTTCCTGATCCTCAGCGCCAACGGCATGGTCGAGCTGCGCAGCCAGATCGACCAGATGCTGGGCGAGCTGGAGCGCCGCGGCGTGCTGAACCTGCGGCCCGAGAAGCTCGACGGCTAGAGGCCGTCTTAGTGGAAGGTCGACGGCGGCGCGGGCAGCGCGGCCGTCGCGGACGGGCGCGGAAAGGTCAGTTCGAGACCCGAGCCCTCGGCGTCAGCGGCCAGGCGCAGCCGGCCGCCCAACTGTTCGACCATGGCGTTGAGGAGCAGGGCGCTGTCCAGGCTGGCGCTTGAGACGCCCGTGCGCCCGTCGATGCGGCTGATCCGGAACCGCGCGACATGCTGGCTGGCGGAGAGCCGGACCCGCAGGCGGGCGGTGGGTTCGCGGGCGGACAGGGCGCCGACACATTCCAGCAGGGCCACCCCAAGCGACGTCGCCTGGTCGCGGGGCAACAGGACGGAGCCGGCTTCCAGCTCCGGCGCCGGGGCGCTTCGGCGCTCGGCCGCGCCGGCCAGCAGGGCGCGGGCGAAGGCGGTGAAATCCACCAACTCATCGGACTGGCCGGCGACGTCGCGGTGAACCCGCGCGATCAGCAGGGAGCGCTCAGAGGCGCGGGTCAGGGCGCCGGACATGGCCTCATCCCGTTCGCCCTGGGCCTGGAGGGCGAGCAGGCCCGAGATCAGCTGCAGGTGGTTGGTCACCCGCTCGGACAGTTCGCCGAACAGTTCGGCATGGCTGTCGGCGCGGGCCTCCGCCCGGTGCTGGCGGGCGGCGAGGTCTTCAAGCGAGCCCTTGAGCCCGGTGATCAGGTAGATCGCGGTCGTGCAGTTCAGGAGATAGAAGCCCAGCCCGGCCAGGACACCGGTCTCGGTTTTCCAGGTGAAGGGCGGGGGCACGAACATCCAGTAGGCGAGCCCCGCGGACAGGCCCATGGCCATGGCGGCTGGACCCGCGCCCAGGCTGTAGGCCGCGAACAGCACCACGGGATAGAACACCGTGTACGGGTGTCCCGGGCCGAACAGCGGCGCCAGCAGGAAGCGGACAAGCAGGGCCGTGGCGACCAGGGCCGCGGCCGTGGCGTAGCCGAGCTGGCCGGTTCTCATGGCCTGGGCGAGGGGGGATCGCTCGGCGAGGTTACGCTTGGAACTCATCTGTGCGGACTTTGGCGGCCGCCAAGGGGCCTTTGAAAAGCACCCTTACCGTGTACAGCCGCCACGTCCAGCCCTTTAGGGTGTCTTCTTCGGCGGATTGGCGCCCACGTCCATGATCAGCTTGGTCAGCAGATAGAGCCGGGGAGTCAGGGTCTTAAGGTCAAGGTACTCCTTCTCGGAGTGGAAACCGCCGCCCACCGGGCCGAGGCCGTCGAGGGCCGGCGTGCCCGCGTCGTGGGCCAGGGCCGATTCCGAGGCCCCGCCGTTGCCGCCCTCGCCGAGGGTCAGGCCGAGGGGGGCGTAGATCGCTCGGGCGCGGGCCGCCAGGCTCTGGGTCCAGGGGTTCTCCGGCAGGGGCGGGAAGGAGGTCTCGCGGCTGACGGTCACCTTGGTGTCGGGGATGACGGTGGTGGCGGCCGATTGTTCGAAGGCGGCCTGGACGGCCTCCAGATCGGCCTTGTCACGCATCCGCACATTGATCTGGGCGCGGGCGTTCTCCGGGATGATGTTGTAGCGCGAGCCAGCGTTGATGATGGTCAGGTTGACGGTCAGGTCGTCGCCCGCGTGCGGAAACTGCTCCACCGTGGCCAGCTGGTGCACCAGTTCGGTGGCGGCGTTGCGGCCGTCCTGGGGCGCGACCCCGGCGTGAGCGGCGCGGCCCTTGACGTCGATATTGATGGTCGACGAGCCCTTGCGCCACACAGTGACCGAGTCCGGCGGATCGCCGGGCTCCAGGTTCAGCTCGACGTCGTGCTCGCGCACCAGCTTGTCGATCAGCTTGCGGGTCCCCGGCGAGCCCCGTTCCTCGCTGGTCTCGATCAGGAAGGTGATCTTGGCGAAATTCTTGAAGCCTAGCTGCTTGAGGAGCTTGAGCGCGAAGACGCCCTCGACCACCCCGCCCTTCTCGTCGGACACGCCAGGGCCGCGGGCCCGATCGCCCTCGATGCTGAAGGGCCAGTTGGCCACCGTGCCGGGACCGAACACCGTGTCGATGTGGCCGATCAGCAGGATGCGGGTCTTGCCCGTGCCGGTCAGGGTGGCGACCGTATTCTCGGGCAGGCCCTCGATCTCGGCCGGCACGCTCTCGACGGTCATGCCCAGGGCCTGGAGGTGGGGGATGAGCACCGCGGCGACCTTGCGGCCGCCTTCGACGTCGCCGGTGCCGGAATCGATGTTGACCACCTGCTTGAGCAGGTCGAGCTGGGCGGGCCGCGCGGCCTCGGCCGCGGCCCACACCTTGCCGTCCTTGCCCGCCGCCTGGGCCTGAGCCCCGGCGCCCGCCACCAGGGCCGCCGCGCAGGCGCCCAGGAGCCATTTGGAAGTCATCGTCGCAATCCTCGGAAAACTGAGGCGCGGAGCATGGCTGGCGGGCGGCGTCACGACAAGGGCGCTATGGCCTGAGCGCCTGTGGGGTGAAAGTCGGACTGGCGCATGCCTCGCGGTTCTGGCTCTGATGGCGGCGCTCTAAGGGGGGACAGACATGGCCGTGGGCGCCGCGAAACCGATCAATCCGATGCTCGTGGTGGCGATCTGCTTCAGCATCGCCGCGCTCGAGGGCTATGACATCCAGGCCTTCGGCATCGCCGCGCCGCAGTTCGCGCCCCAGCTGAAGCTTGATCCCGCTCAGATGGGCTGGGCCGGCAGCGCCGCCATGATCGGGCTGATGCTGGGCGCCTTCGTCGGCGGCTGGGCGGCGGACCGGGTGGGCCGACGACCGGTGCTGGCGGCCTCGGTGGCGGCCTTCGGCCTGTTCTCGGTGCTGACGGCCTTCTCCCAGTCCTTCGAGGTCCTGACCCTGTCGCGGTTGCTGACCGGGATCGGATTCGGCGGGGCCATGCCCAACCTGATCGCCATCGCCACCGAGATCGCCCCGCCCAACCGGCGCGCGGCGACCACCACCTCGATGTTCTGCGGCCTGCCGGCCGGCGGCTCCCTGGTGGCCCTGATCGCCCATCAGGGCGACCAGATGATGGACTGGCGAACCATTTTCCTGATCGGCGGGGCCCTGCCTCTGCTGCTGACCCCTGTGATCCTGTGGTTAATGCCCGAGACCCGACCCGCCCATGATCCCGCCGCCGACCGCCGGCTGCTGGCCGGGGTGTTCGCCAAGGGGCGCGCCGTTCCGACCCTGCTCATCTGGGTGGTGTTCGGCCTGGACCTTCTGGTCACCTACCTGCTGCTCAACTGGCTGCCGACCCTGGTGGTGGCCAAGGGCTTCACCCCGGCCGAGGGGGCCACCGCCTCCCTGTGGTTCAACGGCTTCTCGATCATAGGCGCCCTGGTCCTGGGCTGGCTGGCCGACCGGGTGGGCTTCCGTTGGCCGGCGACCCTGATGTTCCTGGTGCTGGCCGGCGCCATGTACGGCCTGGCCCACGCGGTGGGCTTATCCTCGATCCTGACCTGGGCGGGCCTGGCCGGCTTCGTGGTGGTGGGGGGGCTCTACGTCCTCTACGCCTTGGCGCCGATCTACTATCCGGCCCCGATCCGCGCGGCCGGGGCCGGGGCGGCCATCGCCGTCGGGCGCCTGGGCTCCATCGCCGGCCCGATCATCGCCGGCCAGCTGCGGGAAGCGGGCTACAGCCCCGGTGAGGTGTTCGCCGCCATGATCCCCGCGGCCCTGATCGCCGCGGCGGCGGTCTGGGGCCTGATGACCGTGGGCAAGCCAGTCGAGGACTAGGCTTTGCGGGCGGCCTCGGCCGCCAGCCGCACCGCCTCGGGCAGGGTCTCGAACCAGGCCCGGGGCGACAGCCGCTCCGCCACCCGGCGGCGGCCGGCCTCGGCCAGGCGGCGGCCCAGCTCGGGCTTCAGCCTCAGGCGCTTCAGGGCCTCGGCGGCGGCGTCGATGTCCGGCTCGGCCCAGGTCTGGCCGCTATAGATGCCCTGCGGGTCCTGCACCGCCGTCTGGCGGGCCGGGATCATCAGGCCGCAGCTGTCGTCCATGAAGTCCAGATTGCCGGACCAGGCGGTCGCCACCACCGGCGCGCCCAGCGCCATGGCCTCGGCCATGGTCAGGCCGAACCCCTCCGCCCGGTGCAGGGAGATCAACACGTCCGCCGCCGCGATCAGGCCCTTGACCCGTCCATAGGGCCAGACGGCGTCCTCCAGCGTCACATTGGCCGGCGCCAGGCGGCGCAGTCGTTCCAGGGCCTGGGGATGCTGGTCGCCGTTCTGGGTCTTGATCACCAGGTGCGCGGCCGGGTCGTCGCCGAAGGCCTTGGTGAAGGCGGCGATGGCGCCCTCGGGATTCTTGCGCGCCGCCGAGGAATTGAAGTCGAACAGGGCGACCGCCTGGAAGTCCGCGCGCCGGGGCTCGGGCGCGATGTTGCGGTAGTCCTCTAGGAAGAAGGGGTGCGGCACCACACGGACCGGCGTGGGAGCGCCCGCGAAGGCGGCGGCCGTATAGGCGCTGGGGGCCCAGATTTCGTCGAGGGTCTCGGCGTGGCGCAGCCAGGCGGGCGGGACGGCCGGCAGCTCCCAGGCCCAGTAGCCATAGCGCGGACCCTTCAGCCGGCGCGGATCGAGCCGGGCCAGGGCGGCCATCATCTCCGGAGCGTTGACGTGGAAGATCCACGGGCCGGGGGGCAGGGCGGCGCGGCTGCGCGGCAGCCAGCCGAGCTGGGCGCCAGTCGCGTCGACGGACTCCACCGGGACGTTCAGGGCCTCGAAGGCCCGGACGGCCTTGAGCGCCGAGGCGGCGATGCCGTGCGAGCCGGCGAACAGACCGACCACCCGCAGCGGTCCACGCCAGGTCTCGGCCTCGTGCGGCAGCACCGCGGCGCGGCGGACCTGGGCCTCGAGAAGGCGTGCGATGGCCGGCTGGGCGGCCCGGCGCAGGGGCATGGGGGTGACGGCGCGCCAGACCTGCTGGGCGAGCTGGAAGGCGCTCATGCCTGCTCCGCGGCGCGCCAGGTCACGCCCTGGGCCAACAGGGCGACGGCGTCGGCGGGGATCAGGCCCGGATGGGTCTCGAAGCGGACGCGGCCCGCCTGGGCTGGCGCGGCGGCCGCCTGGCCGTCGGCGGTGCGGAACCGACCGGTCGCCGCCTCATAGACCAGGCCGGGGTCGCCCCCTGGGGTCCAGGTCTCGACCACCCGCAGCAGGTCACAGCC